>JAZNTG010000065.1:0-22004 GCA_045591645.1 Acutalibacteraceae bacterium
GCACCAAAAAATTCCTCGAACTTGTTTCGGGGAATTTTTTACTTCTTACCTATTACCTCTTCACTCTTCCCTCAAAGTTCTCGGAATTTTTGAAGTAATAAGTAAAAAGTAAGATGTAATAAGTTCGCTGTCTGCTTCGCAGACGAATTTATAGTATCCGACAAAATGCCGATTTGTCAGGGAAGTCCTTGCTCTTTATTGCTATTGCGCTATATTAACTTTTTTGTCCGCTGATTTACTCCCCACACTCCGCCGATAAGGGCAGACAGCATAATTATCAGAAAATTGAAAAGCGTATTGAGGGTCAGCGAGCCTTCATCTACTCCTAAGGCTATTGCCGCACTGATAAGAAATATTGCACTGCCGCAAACAAGTCCATTTACAAGCCCGCCTTTTTTAAGCCTTTTGGACGACAAAAATGCTGAAAACAGGGAGCCTAACGCCGCCGCCACGGATGCAAAGGGTGTCGCAAAGCTTTCTGCGAGATCGAGAGTCACGCTTAGCACTGCAAACAGCAGCATAAGGATAAAGGTCATAACAAAGCCTAAAACTACCGACACCAAATAAACGGCGATCTTTCCCTTCATACCATCCATATTTTCATTCTTCATACCATCAACTCCTGTACAATATCTATGCAAAAGCGAGATGAAAAATGAATAATAAAAGCCCTCTTTGATAAGAGGGCTTCGTTTACCTGTATACTACTAATGCGGTTTTGTTGTCCATTACTTCATAGATAATCCAATATACGGTTGTGTTAAGAGAATCGGCAAGTTTTTGTACAGCTTTGTCTGCCGTAGTATCGGAGTAATCATCTATAAGTATAAGCGCACGTGAGTTGCTGTTTTTGGAAAACGCTGTCTTTACCGTCTTTACAAAATCAGAACCCGTTATCTTATCCATATGGGCATCTATGGGCATTCCGAGACTACTGTCACCATCAGGATAAATCTCCTCAAAATCAGGAGTAAACCTCTGCATTCTGTCCTCAAAAGCGAAAAATCTCTTTTGTTCTAGCTCAAAATTCCCGTCATAGCCCTCCAGACTTGCAGTGGCATCAATATTGTACCAGACTCCGTCCAGCTTTGCAAAATTCCACGTATGTCCGATGTTAACTTCGTTTCCCGTATACTGCTTTTCAACACACTCTATATCTGCCATATTAAGCAGCAGGCTATACATATTCGCGCTTCCGTCACAATGGGTCTTTCCTGTGACCAGTCCGTCATAAAGATAATTCTTTACAAGATCGTCTGAAAGCTCTGTATAGTCATAATAATCGACATTGGAAAGCGTATATCTGTGCAGATAATCTGCCTTTTCAGTGTCGGTCATATCCGAAGGCATATCAGATAGTATATCCTCAGCCTTTTCTATTGCCTGCTGTTTTTTCTCCAAAATGGCGGCATCAAAATTTTTTACATAAATATAATAGCCGTCAAAGGTGGCAGGTTGATCGGAAAACATTATCTGAATATCGTAATACATGGTAAAGCCGCCGAACTCATACAAAAGGTTCTGTTCAAGCAGAGGAGAATCGAGAGCTAACAGCTTGAGTATTTCGCCCAGCCGCTCATAATCGGATATTATAAGATCGTCCACATAAACGTAGGTATACCCATTTTCAAGGGAATATTCACAAGCGCGATAGACAGCCTGCTCATTCTCGGACAGTATATTATAGTGCATATCTCCCCGATACCGTGAAAAGGTCATTTGGAGCTCTTTTACTTCGTCTGCAGTCATAATAAGCTGCTCAGAGGTTTCGGAAAGTGTCTCCTTACCGAAGGCTATCCTCGGTATAGCCTCAGCCTGGGCGATCGCATCAGCGCCGACAATACTGCCGAGTGTATCAAGCAAGGCGCAGCCGCTGAGCGAAAACGCGATGCATACCGATAATACCAAAATCAGGCTACGTTTTACGTATGTCATCCTACTCTGTGACAATATTTCCGCAGTTTTCTATTTCGTCAGGCAGCGGCTCAAAGCTCGCTCTATTATTGCGAAGTATAATATTTTCAGTGCTTTTCGCATGTACCCAAGGCACCTGCTCCGTACCCACTGCTATATTTCCTTCAATAATTATTTTGCCGTGAACATACTGTCCTTCGCGGAACTTTGTGTTTTCGGGGTGTATACGGACTATCGGTTTTGCAAACTGATTGTATATACGGTTATTTCTTATTGTTACATCGGTTACAGGACCGGTCTCCCACCAGCTTTTTGCATCGTTAGCCAGCAATACTACCTCTCTGCCCATACCGTAGAAGAAATTATTCTCTACAACTACCTTACCACGCGTCGAGGTTAGAAAGCCCTTTGTAGGAAGACGTTTTATAGTACATCCCGAAATATACACATTGGGACATGCAGAAATATTTTCAATAACATAGTCGACCTTGAATTTATCGGCAGGCTTGTCGAATACGATCTTTATATCATAGGGATTTATAAGCTCCGCCGAGACTACTGTTGCAGTGTCCTCAGGAAGCATATAATCAGGATCAGAGGCCTCAACTATGTCGCCAACCTCAAAAATATTGTAATTATAAGTATCGGGGTGAACAAACCTAGCTACTATGGTATTACCCTCAGATTCTACGATCTTCATATAAGTACCGTGGACATTTATGGCATCGTCATTTGTACCGTCGAAAATACAATTTGTAGCGATAATATCTCCGCGGCAGCTTGAAAACTGTGAAGAGTCCGCAAAACAGGAAATCTTTCTGCCCGAAGTGGGATCAGGTGCGCAAATAACTTTATTGAGGGTTATGTTTTCACATCTCTGACCAACGATTCCCAGTCCGTGCATAAAATACATATTCATATTTTCAAATCTGATATTACGGCTTCTGTCAAAGAACGTTCCGCAGTGATCTCGCATACCGTCTCTCAGATGCAGATGCTGACCTAACCCAAGACAGTAGGGATTTGCTCTGTCACTGACAAAGGTTATCTTCAGAATATTTTCATCAAGCTCCTCATATCTTGCCGTTTCATCCTTCATCGGTCCGGCTTCCTGACTGATTATTATCTCTTTACCCGGAATATACCTCTGACAGTAATGCTTAACGGGATAAAACTCAAAATTCTCACCATACCAAGCAATTTTGCCTTCATCATCTATACGATATTTAACGTCGGGATGAACCTTAAAGGTATAATATCCTTCTCCCATATCGATCACCTCAAGCTCGGCAACCGTAGGGGTAGCATAATCGAAAGTAAAATTCTTAATAGTGATATTCTCACTTTCAAATACACAAAAAGGTATGATCTTGCAGTGTGTAACAAGCTTTGAGCCGTTTCCGTCAATGACAACATTCTTTTTGCCGTCTATGACTACTCCGAGATTTTTCTCATAGCTTGCCCCATAGGTCTTTACCTTGTGCTCAGGCATCGAGTTTGTGATCTTGAAGGTTCTGTGAGAAACATCCTCGGGATAAATGTGATATTCGCCCTTTTCAAGCACGACAGTCACATCATCGCTTACCGCGGAATTTATCTCTTTAACTACACTTTTAATATTATTCAGCTTAATTTCTTTCATAAAATCAGCCTCCTTTTAAGTATATCTCTATATTACCAATATCGATCTTTTATGTCAATTCACTAATAGGTAAAATATTACACTTTTTAGTAATTTTTAATCCTTACGGGAGCATTTTTCGGCGTCAATACTAAGCACCAGCATAAGCGCCGCCAGAGCGTCTGCAGGATTTACCACTTCTATGACATATGTATCTGTCCAATTAAAAATTTCCTTTGAAACTGTAGCTACCGTAGCGCCCGAATAATTGGTAATTGAATAATCCCATTCAAAAAAGTCTCCCTCAACCTGCCAACCGTTGCAATCGATATTATAACGGGGACGGAAAAAGGTAAACTCCTTTGAGATACAGCCTACATATTTGTCGCCCACATACATCTCAAATTTCGGCAGAAAGGTAAATATTCTTTCCTTTACAGTACCTACCTCAGCACCGAATTTATCGTATATCTTAAGGCAGTGTCCCCAGGAAAGCTGACCCTTAACGGTGTAAACTATCTGGCCTGCTTCATCAAATATATCGTAGCTATCGAACCACGAAAAAAACCTTTGTTTAAACAATAATCTCATTATCCCGCGCCTCCCGCCTTTTTACTTGATTATACCAAAATAATACACATAATTCAATCTTTTAGGGGCAGACTTTTTTATGAGGTGATAATATGATAGAACAGGATACCATAAGGCTTCTGAGAGAATGCGACGCAGGAATCAAAATGGGGGTTTCCTCTATTGAAGAGGTCTTGCCCTATGTTGATTCGGCCCAGCTTGAAAAGCTGCTCACAAAATGCAAAGAGGAGCATGCAAAGCTTGACAGTGAGCTTCAGGAGCAGCTTGACAGATTTAAGGACGATGGCAAAAACCCCAATCCTATGGCTAAGGGTATGTCGTGGATCAAGACCAATGTAATGCTCGCTATGAAAGAATCTGACAACACCATTGCTGACCTTATGACCGACGGCTGTAATATGGGTGTCAAGTCGCTCAACAAGTATTTGAATGAATATAAAGCTGCCGATGAATTCTCAAAGGATATTGCAAAAAGGCTTATTAATCTTGAAGAAAAACTTGCTATAGATATAAGAAAATTTCTATAAGGATATTTTAAACTGCCGATAAGAACAACCTTATCGGCAGTTTGCTTATTCTGCTATTTGTTTTTCTGAAGAGCACATTGCCTCGGCGACTATCCTTGTCGCAAGGCAAAAGCCATCGCAAAAAGCCTTTTCGGTAAGTATAATTACATACTCATTCACACATTCATTATAATTTTCCATTACCTCTTTACCCTTTTCGCTGAGCTCTGCCTCGAGCTTTTCAAGATTTCTTGACATCAGCTTTTCAAGATGTCTTATCTCGGGATCGTTGGCATCCAAACGCACGCTTGGCTCAAGATTCCCGTTATAAAGGTCAGCAAGTATTCTGCTCATATTCTCACCTCCCGCTTTTATTGGTGGTCCCACTTTTTTGCTATTGTAACACAGTGGACCCACATTGTCAAGAAAAAAGTGGGACCTTTATTTGGTATTTTTTTTGCTTTATAATGGTACCACGGTGGTGCCACCGTGGTACCATAAATTAAAGAATGGTGGGTGTAAAATGACCGATAAAATAGAGGTTAAACTAAGATTACCACAAGAGGTAAAAGATAAACTTTACGAAGAAGCAGGCAAACAAAACAGAAGCGTAAATAATCTGCTTGAACAGATAATCGGCGACTATCTTAAAAAACAGAAATAATACCTGTATTGGCGGATAGTATCTGCCCGTTTTGTTTTTATAGGATAGCTATATATTACGGCAGCTGAGATAATCGAGAAAATTTAGATGTAGAATCCGTTTTCTCGTGCATCAAGACGTATGTAGATACTTCAGATGCGCGAAAAACGGATAAAAAAAGAACTGACAAAAAAGTCAGTTCTTTTTTGTTCTACACTAAATTTTCCGATTATCTTTCTTCTCGGAAGTAGGAGAGACCAAGACTCTCGGGCGGCTGATTCTTCTTTCTGCTCCTCATACTTGTGAAGATGAGCACTATGATGGTTACAACATAGGGCAGAAGCTTAAACAGCTCTTTTCCTGCGAAGGACACACCTGTAATATAGCTTGATGCGATATAAAGCGCACCGAAAATGATGGAGCCGAAAATTGCAAGATTCGGTTTCCAAACAGTAAAGATAACAAGGGCTATTGAGAGCCAACCAAAAGCATCGATACAATATTCCCAGTTGCCGTTCAGATAGTCCATAATAAAGGTAAGACCGCCAAGGCCTGAAATTCCCGAGCCAATACAGGTTGCAACATAGCGGTATAAAGGAACATTTATTCCTGCCGCATCGGCGGTTGCAGGGTTTTCACCTACTGAGCGCAAATTAAGTCCTACCCTTGTTTTAGACAAAACAAAGGAGCAAACAAGCGCCACAGCAATAGCAAGGTAAATCATAATTCCGTGGGAAAGGAACAGCTCTCCAAACCAACCAAGGTCATCTGCGAAAGGAAGAGAAGCGGTGAAGAACTTACTTGCTCTACCGAAGGATGTTCCAGCCTTTGCGATCATATAGTCAGAAATACCGATACCAAGAGTTGTAAGGGCAAGACCGGTAACGTTTTGGTTTGCTCTAAGGGTTACGGTTAGGAAACTAAATAAAAGTCCCATCAAAGCGGCACCTACAAAGGTAGCAACAACTGCAACAAGAATTGCAATGGCAGGAGAAGCATAAGGTCCTACGGATTTAAGATAAAGATATTCAGCAAAACAACCGCAAGAGGCTCCAACACACATAACACCGGGGGTGCCGAGGTTTAGGTGTCCTGATTTTTCGGTAAGAATTTCTCCTGTCGAACCAAAGAGAAATACCATACCAAGTCTTATCGCACTAACAAGAAAGGCTATCATTAGTCATTCTCCTTTCCGTTTTTGCTTACAACAATTTTATAATTTAAGAAAAATTCGCAACCGATTATAAAGAAGAGAATGATACCTGTTACGATATCACTGATTGCTTGAGGAAGTCTGAAATCGGTAGAAACCTGTTGGGCTCCCTTTTGTAAGAATACGATAATAAAGCTTGTAATTATCATAAAGTAGGGGTTGAACTTTGCAAGCCAAGAAACCATAATGGCGGTAAAACCTCTGCCGCCTGCGGTTTCGGTGTTGATTGTGTGGTTTGTGCCGCCCACAAGAAGCAGACCTGCAATACCGCAAAGGGCACCTGATACGATAAGGGTTCTGATTATAACCTTTTTTACATTGATACCAATATAGTTTGCCGTATTCTGACTCTCGCCCACTACAGAAATTTCATAGCCCTGTTTTGTGTATTTCAGATAGATATAAACTACAATAGTTAAAACCGCGACGACAATTATATTGAGTAAATACTGCTGATTAAAGAGCACGGGGAAACCATATTCAGGCATTGGGAATAAAACGCCTGAGCCTGTTTTTACAAAAACCTTAAGGAAATATGAAACAAGCTGTATTGCAACATAGTTCATCATAAGGGTGAAAAGGGTTTCGTTAGTATTCCAATATGCTTTAAATATAGCAGGAATAACTGCCCAGATAATGCCGGCTAAAACGGATGCGGCAATCATTACAATTAAAAGTAGAGGAAGGGGGATTTTGCCGCCTAAAAACATCATAACCGAAACGGTTGCAAGTCCGCCTATAAGCACCTGACCCTCTGCACCGATATTCCAAAACTTCATTTTAAAGGCAGGGGTAACTGCAAGTGAAATACAAAGAAGAATAGCAACCTCCTGAAAGAGACTCCAAATACGGATATCCATTCCAAATGCGCCGCTCCACATCGACTTATAAACAGCAAGTGGATTTTTATCTGTCAGAAGGGTTATTACTATACCCGAAACAACAAGGGCTAAAAGAACTGCGGCGGCACGAATGGCAAGTCCCTTATACCAGACGATTTGTTCGCGCTTTACAATATGAAAGGAAAGAGAATTTTTTTGTCTTTTATTTTCCATTATTTTTCTTCTCCTTTCCCCTTTGTCATAAGAAGACCTATTTCTTCTTTTGTGGTGGTTCTTGCATCAACAAGACCTGTTACGCAGCCCGAACCGATTACCAGTATTCTGTCACAAAGCTCTAAAAGAACGTCAAGGTCTTCGCCCACAAAGATAATGGCAACGCCTCGTTCTTTTTGCTCATTAAGCAGATTATAAATTGTGTAAGAGGAGTTAATATCAAGCCCTCTTACAGGATAAGCCGCCATTAAAACGGTTGGTGCGGCGGCGATTTCTCGGCCAACTAAAACCTTTTGAACATTACCGCCTGAAAGCCTTCTTACAGGGGTTTCGGTACCAGGTGTTACAACCTCAAGTTCGGAAATTATCTTTTCGGCAAGGTCGTGAGGAGCTTTTCTTTCTAAAAATACAGATTTGCCCTTACGGTAGGACCTTAGCATCATATTATCGGTGATGCCCATATTTCCAACAAGGCCCATTCCGAGTCTATCCTCAGGAACAAAGGAAAGTCTAACACCAAGTTCTCTTATCTGAAGAGGGGTTTTATCCCTTAAATTGTCCTGCATGCCTGTTTTTGGGTTGTTATAAATAATTTTTCCGCTATCAATATGCTGAAGGCCTGCAATAGCCTCTAAAAGCTCTCTTTGTCCGCTACCTGCAATTCCCGCAATACCGAGGATTTCTCCGCTTTTTGCGGTAAAGGAAACCGAGTCAAGAAGTTTTACTCCTTCGCGGCTTACACAGTTGATATCTTCAACTTCGAGCCTGTCCTCACAGTCCTTGGGCTCACTTCTATGAATATTAAGGGAGATTTTCTTGCCCACCATCATTTCGGTAAGCTCACTCTCGTTGGTCTCGCCAGTGTTAACGGTTCCTACATACTCGCCCTTTCTGAGAACCGAAACTCTGTCAGATAACGACAGAACCTCGTGAAGCTTGTGGGTTATGATTATGATAGACTTTCCGTCATCACGCATACGGCGTAAAATTGCGAACAGCTTTTGTGTTTCCTGAGGTGTTAAAACGGCGGTTGGCTCGTCCAGAATGAGAATATCGGCACCACGGTAGAGCACCTTTATAATTTCAACAGTCTGTTTTTCGGAAACACTCATTTCGTGAATCATCTTATTGGGGTCGATATCAAAACCGTATTTATGACTGATTTCAAGAACCTTTTTAGCCGATTCCTTAATATTATATTTATCCTTACCTTTAAGTCCTAAAATAATGTTTTCGGTAGCTGAAAATACATCAACAAGCTTAAAATGTTGATGAATCATGCCTATTTTATGGTCAAAAGCATCCTTTGGAGAACGGATAACAACCTCTTTGCCATCTATGAATATCTGTCCGCTATCGGGGAAATAGATGCCCGAAATCATATTCATAAGGGTGGTTTTGCCGCTTCCGTTTTCGCCGAGAATTGATAAAATTTCTCCGCGGTTAACCGAAAGACTGACATCTCGGTTAGCAACAACACTTCCAAAGGTTTTGGTAATGTTTTTTAATTCTATAGCTGCATTTGCCAAGCCTTTTTTCCTCCTAAACAGTTTTAAATCTTAAAAAAGACTATCTTTTACAAGGTGCCCTTTTTTAAGATTTAAAAAGACATTAGGGCGGTGCAGAATTGCCCCGCCCTAAAAAATTTACTTAGAACTTCTCGTTCAGACGAGTGATTCCATCGATCTTAAGGTCAAAGTAAGGTGCAGAACGTTTTACTGATTCGTTGAATGCACCGCCTTCAACAACCTCGGTATCAGGCTGATAGTCGCCCATATCGTCAACGTCAGCAGTGTAGGTTGTAAGCTCCTTGCCTTCAACAGTGAATGTCTTGGTGTCGAATACCTTAACAGTACCGTCAGCAAAGCCCTTAACTACTTCCTTAATCTTATCAACAGTACCCTCAGCCGCAACATCCTGGTTGATGCCGGTAAGAACTACTGAACCTTCTGCAATGCCGCCGCACCAATCAGCTGCAATCTCTTCACCCTTTACAACACACTTAATGATGTAATTGTAGTAAGGAGTCCAGTCAATTCTGGAAGAAACGATGAAGGTTTCAGGGCAAGATTCATAGGTAGCGCCGTTGTAAGAAACGTTGGGAACACCTGCAGCTTCGCAAGCACCGGGAGCACCCATAGAGTCAGCGTGCTGAGAAATAAGAACGCAGCCCTTATCGATGAGAGCTTCAGCAGCATTCTTCTCTTCGGTTGGATCATACCAAGAGCCTGTGAACTGAACATCCATTGTTACAGTTGGGCAAACACTCTTTGCGCCAAGATAGAAAGAGGTGTAACCGGAGATAACCTCTGCATAGGTAAATGCTCCTACATAACCCATCTTGGCCTGTTCTTTTGTGATTTTGCCAGCTTCAATCATTTCGTTGAGCTTCATACCAGCAGCAACACCTGCGAGATATCTACCCTGATAGATAGAAGCGAAAGCGTTGTGATAGTTATCAAGGCCTTCGGTGTGAGCCTTTGTACCTGTTGCATGGCAGAACTGAACATCAGGGAATTCTTTTGCAGCCTTGATCATGAAAGCTTCATGACCGAAGGAGTTTGCAAAGATAATGTCGCAGCCCTGGGTAGCAAGGTCCTTAGCTGTGTTGTAGCAAGCATCATCTTCACCAATGTTGGTTTTAACGATAACCTGCTCATCCTTAAGGCCGGTAGCCTTCTGGATAGCATCAACAGCATTGAGGAAGTTTAGGTCGTAGGTAGAGTTTTCATCATGTAAGCAGATGAAACCGATTTTGAAATCATCGGGGATTTCATAATCAACCTTTACTTCTACTGCAGCGATAGGAGCATCGCTCATACCGAGAAGCTGTTTGTCTTTTTCGCCGCATGCTGCAAAGCATAAGATCATAGAAATTGCGAGAAGTAATGCGAGTAACTTTTTCATTTTCTTTTTCCTCCTCAAAATTTTGAGTTAATATTTAAAAAAGCCATATGCTTTTCTAAACGAACATTACAAAATTATTATATTACATATTACAACATTTTTCAATCAAAATTTGAAAGAAGCTTAATAATTTTTATCAGTATTATTAATTACTAATTATGTTGATATTTTGACAGTTTGCAAGTATAATAAAAATATATATGCAATTTTTGCTAATCGGGAGGAATCATTTTGGATTGCAAACAGTTTTGGGATAATTTATCTTCTAAAAGGATAGCTATGTGCGGTATTGGCATCAGCAATACCCCTCTTATCCTTGATTTTATAAAAAAGGGCGCTACTGTTTATGCCTGCGACCGCAGAAGCCGAGAGCAGATCGGCGAGATAGCAGACCGAATAGAAGCCGCAGGCGCAGAGCTGAGACTCGGCAGCGGATATCTTGATAATCTGGAGGTCGATATCATCTTCCGTACACCGGGTATGAGCTTTCATCTGCCCGAGCTTTCAGCCGCGCGTAAAAAGGGTATTGCCGTAACGAGCGAGATGGAAGTATTTTTCGACCTTTGCCCCGCGACTATCTTCGCAGTAACAGGCTCTGACGGAAAGACCACGACCACCACGCTTATCGCAGAAATGCTGAGAAAGCAGGGCAAAACAGTCCACGTCGGCGGTAATATCGGAAATCCGCTTCTCCCTGAAATAGATAATATCAAGCCTGAGGACTTTGTCGTTGTAGAGCTCTCATCCTTCCAGCTTATCTCTATGAGAAAGAGCCCAGATGTTGCCGTTGTGACAAATGTCGCGCCCAATCATCTTGATATTCACAAGGATATGGACGAATATGTTGAGGCCAAGAAGAATGTCATCCTTCATCAGAATGCTTTCTCACGCACCATACTTAACTACGATAATGAAATTACAAACAGCTTCCGCGATTTTGTGAGAGGACAGTCGCTGGGCTTCAGTATGGAACGCCGCGTTAAAAACGGCGCGTGGCTTGCCGGCGACGGTACGCTTCATATGTCCTACAGAGGAATAGACGCGCCTATTATGCACCGAAATGATATCACCATCCTCGGCGACCATAACGTAGCAAATTACCTTGCCGCAATTTCCGCTGTTTGGGGATATGTCAGTGCTGAAAACATCCGCAAGGTAGCAAAGGAGTTTTCGGGCGTTGAGCACAGGATTGAGTTTGTGCGCGAGCTTGACGGAGTAAAATACTATAACGACTCTATCGCATCGAGTCCGACCCGTACCATCGCAGGACTTAAGGCTTTCGACAAACCCGTAATACTTCTTGCAGGCGGCTATGATAAGCACATTCCGTTTGAGCCTATGGCTCCGTACGTTTGTGAAAAGGTAAAGACCCTGATCCTCTGCGGACCTACTGCTGACGCTATTGAAAACGCCGTGATCGAGTGTGAGGACTTTGCCGAGGGCAGACCCGAGATAATTAAGACAAACGACCTCGGCGAGTCGATTGAAATAGCCCGACAGATAGCCGTAGCGGGAGATATCGTTACCCTCTCACCCGCCTGTGCTTCGTTTGACGCTTTCCCGAACTTCGCAGCCAGAGGAAAATTCTTTAAAGAAAAGGTAAATGCATTTTAATGGATATTAAAAAACTTATAGCCGAGCTCTCGGATGCTGTATCTATCGGGCATTTGCGCGGCGCGGCGGATATCGCAAAGAATTCGCTTTCACAGTATGCCGAGGTTTGTGATTTCGGTACCCTCGGAGTAATAGGAAAAATAGACAGGGGCGCCGAGCGCACCCTGCTTCTTGACGCACATATAGACGAGGTCGGCTTTGTTGTAACCAATGTTTTCGAGGACGGCTTTGTAAAAGTGTCCAATGTCGGTGGGATCGACCCTAGGATCTTGCCTGCAAGCCGTGTCGTAATTCACGCTAAAGAGGACATTAAGGCGGTATTTACAAGCACCCCGCCTCACCTTGCAAAAAAGGAAAACGAGGTCGTGTCGCTCGACGATATTCTGCTTGATACGGGACTTGGCAAAAAAGCCAAAGATGTCGTTTCGGTGGGAGATTATGCGACCTATGACAGTAAAGCCGCGGCTCTTTCGGGCGGCAGACTTTGCGGAAAATCCTTTGATGACCGAGTATCAGTCGCTTGTCTTATCGAAGTCGCATCGAGAATTTACGATAAGGACATACCCTACAATGTCATCATCTCTTTTGCAGAGCAGGAGGAGCTTGGCACACGCGGTGCTATCACCTCTGCCTTTGCCGCCGACTGTGACGAGGCTATCGCTCTTGATGTCAGCTTTGCCTGTGCACCCGGTGTGCCGTCTCACCAGAGCGGAGCTTTAGGCGGCGGTGCTATGATAGGTGTTTCACCTATCCTTGACAGGGGGATCACGGACAAGCTTATATCTGTTGCAAAGGGTAACGGTATCCCCTACCAGCGTGAGATTATGGGTGGAAAAACAGGCACCGATGCCGATGTGATCTCGGTTTCAAAAAGCGGCATCCCCACAGGGCTTGTATCGATACCGCTTCGCAATATGCACACGCCTGAAGAGGTTATTGACCTTAGCGATGTAAACAGCGTTTGTGATATACTCGAAAAATACATTCTCGGAGGCGGCAAAAATGCGTGATACATTAAAAGCACTTTGCTCTATACCCGCCGTTTCGGGAAGAGAAGATAATATCAGAAATTATATTCTCGGCGAAGTAAAAAACTTTGCAGAGTGCAGAGTGGATAGAAACGGAAATCTTATTTGCTTTAAAAAGGGCTTAAAACCCTCGTCAAAGAAAATAATGGTCGACGCGCATATGGACGAGGTCGGTATTATCGCATCTGCTTTAACGAGCGAGGGCTTTGTTAAATTCCAGACGGTCGGCGGCATATCCCCTGCTGTTATGCTCGGCCGCCGCGTTATATTTGAAAACGGCGTTATTGGCGTTGTAGGTGTAAAGCCTGTGCATCTCGCCTCGGCTGAGGAAAAGAAGAAATACCCCGAAGAGGACAGCCTTTATATAGATATCGGCGCAGATTCTAAGGAAGAGGCAGAAAAGCTTATATGCCTCGGCGATACTGCGGTTTTCGAGGGCGATTTTTACGAGATGGGCGAGAATATGATAATGTCGCGCGCCATTGATGACCGCGCAGGTGTTGCGGTTCTCATAAGGCTTTTAAAAGAGGAAGCCGAGTATGATTTTTATGCGACCTTTACCGTTCAGGAGGAGGTCGGCTGCCGCGGCGCAAAGACCTCCGCATATTCGCTCGATCCTGACGGAGCGATAGTGCTTGAAGCAACTACCGCCGCCGATCTTCACGGTGTAGAGGATGATAAAAAGGTGTGTGTTTTAGGAGACGGTCCTGCCGTTTCCTTTATGGACCGCTCCACCCTTTATGACCGCAGACTTTATGATGCCGCAATAAAAAGCGGTATAAAATGTCAGCCTAAATCTGCCGTTGCAGGCGGAAATAACTCTGGTGCCGTTCATCTGACGAGAGACGGAGTTCCGACTATTGCTATATCCGCGCCCTGTCGATACATTCACTCGCCTTGCTGTGTCTGCGACTTCGGTGATATTGATGGTATGTATGCTCTGGCAAAGGAAATGCTTAGCCGTATGGCTTCGGGTGAGCTGATATGATAACCAAAATAACCGAACTGCCTAGTCTAGAGGTCAAGACAATGTCATTAGCAAGGATATATGCGCAGGATAACGCTTTTTCGGGCTCGGTTTTGGAAAACGATTTCTGGATACAGAAAGAGGACGAAAAAATAACCGCCGTTATCTCTTCGGACGGCGGCAGTATGAATGTATGGTGCGACGGCGCGAACTTCGGTGAGCTTGGCGAATTTATATCGGCGCTTGGTCCGTCGGTAATATTCACCGAATATGAAAATGCAGAGCCGCTCAGTATAAAGCCTGATAGAGTCAGAAATATGCTGACAAAAAAGGTTTCGTTTTCTCCATTTGAGGTCGAAGAGTTTTCTCTGCGTGAGCTTTATGACGGTCTGGACCGCGGCAGTGATGTTGATATACATCTGCCCGATTTCGAGGTGTTTGCACCCGATGTTTCACACCGACTGCGCCACAATGCCGCGCGGGCGGTAGTGAAAGAATACGGAGCCGCTCTCGCGTTTACCTACTTTGGCGGTGCGGTAATGTCGGGAATAGCGTTGTCCCCCGAATGCCGCGCCAAAGGACTCGGCAAAGCTTTGCTTTCAGAGCTTCTTTCACGCTGTGACGGCGACTTTTTCGTCGCGGCAAATGACCAAAACACAAAATTTTATCTTCGGAACGGTTTTGAGCTTAGCGATAAGATCTGTTTCGGAAAACAGGAGATCTAAATGAAGGAATTTTTTAACATTGACCAGCGTCTTCTGGCTCTGGACCAAAAGGCTAGGGAGAAGTGTGCGCCCGTTTTTGCGAAAATTGACGAGATCGCACGATACAATCAGCACAAAATGCTTGCCGCTTTCATAAACAACGGTGTGAGCGAGACCCATCTTGGCATTTCGACAGGCTACGGCTACGGAGATGCGGGAAGAGATAAGCTCGAGCAGGTCTTTGCCGAGGCAGTAGGCGCCGAGGATTCTCTTATCCGACACAATTTCGTTTCGGGTACTCATACTCTGACCGTTATGCTTTTCGGTGTGCTTCGCCCTGGTGACAGTATGCTCTCGCTTACAGGCAGACCCTACGATACCCTTATCGGCGTACTCGGAATAGATGAGCACTGTGACGGTTCTCTCGCCGACTTCGGTATAAACTACAATCAGGTTGATCTTAACGACAACGGCGAGCCCGATATTGATGCTATAAAATCTGAACTGCAGAAAAAATATTACAAGGTTGCCTACATACAGCGCTCGCGCGGCTACAGTCTACGCCCCTCGCTGACTGTGGAAAAAATAGGCGAGCTTTGTAAAGCGGTCAAAGAGGTATCGCCCGACACTCTTATACTTGTTGATAACTGCTATGGTGAATTTGTTGAAAAGTGCGAGCCTCTGGCGGTCGGCGCAGACCTTATAGCAGGCTCACTCATCAAAAACCCAGGCGGCGGTATCGCCCCTACGGGCGGATATATTGCAGGCAGACGCGACCTTGTTGAGCTTTGCGGATACAGACTTACCGCCCCCGGTGTGGGACGCGAGGTTGGTGCCTCACTCGGACACAACCGCGAGCTTTATATGGGTCTTTTCGCGGCTCCCCATACAGTAGGAGAAGCTCTCAAGTCGGCTGTTTTTGCCGCCGCGCTATTTAATCTTCTCGGCTATGAGGCGACCCCCTCTTATGATGCCGAGCGCGCTGATATTATTGAAAGCGTACTGCTAAGAACCCCCGAAGCCCTCATAGCTTTTTGTCAAGGCATGCAAAAGGGCGCGCCCGTAGACAGCTTTGTCGTGCCCGAGGCTTGGGATATGCCGGGGTATGACGATAAGGTGATCATGGCGGCGGGAGCTTTTACACTTGGCGCTTCTATTGAGCTGTCTGCCGATGCGCCGCTTCGTGAGCCCTTTGCCGCATGGCTTCAGGGCGGACTGAATTTTCACAGTGCTGAAGCGGGGATACTTCTCGCAGCTCAAAGTATGCTTGATAAAGGAATATTAAAATTGGAGGACATCTGTAATGGATAAAATCTCGCCTCACAAGGCTTTGTCCCTTCTGGCGCTTCCCGCAGGCTTTGTCTTTGCCTATCCCTTTGAAATTTCTACCGATACTATGAAGGTCGGTTACAAGATGGTCTCCTTTGATACGGGAAAAATATCCAATGTTACAAGGAGCATCTACACTCTTACAAAATTCGGTTCGGAGCACAAGGCTTTTGACAGCAAAATAAAGAATTTCATCTATTGCCATTCGGCTCTTCTTGATGACGGCAGAGTGTTCGTGGTAGAAAAAGACGGCAGTGCCATGCTTTTTCACTATGACAGCAAACCGCTTTGGGAAGGTAGACTTACCTACGGGGGTATGCCACCGTCCTGTATTGCCGCGGCGGGTGAAACGCTGTGGGCAGCCTACGCTGACAGGAACACACTGGTAAAATATAATATCAATACTATGCGCGAAGAGCTTCGTATCGGCGGCAGCTCATCGCCTTTCGGGTCTCCCTGCTCTATCTTCCCTGCAGGCGCAAAGCTTTTTGTCTGCAACTCTGACAGCCGTGATATCTGGAAAATAGACACAACTAACTACACGACCGAGCTTTACTACCAGTTTGAAGAGCCCGTGTACGATTACAAATTTATTGACAAGTATGAAATAGTCTGTCTTGAATCGGGGATATATCTTTTGTAGTCAAAAACGACTACTCTACTCAAAGAGGAAAGACTAGTCAAAGAGGAAAGAGAAAGACTAGTCAAAGAGGAAAGGAAAGACTATCCACAGAGGAAACCCCTACATTATAAAAGAAAATATAAATAAATATATAAATATAATATAAGAGACAATTTTTGAATTTTTTTACAAAGATGAATACCCCGAAGCAAATTTTGCTTCGGGGTATTTTATTATACATTTTTAATTTTTTCGTCTAGCCACTTTTTTATTACCTTTGCAGTGTCGCGAAGGGCACCCTCCTGATAGGGCGGAGTGAGCCCCGCTGTTTTCACAAGGTCCCGGAAGGTTTTTGTACCCGCGCCGTCTACAAAGGCGAGATATTTTTCAAATGCGGCTTTCCTGTCGCAAATAGCCTCTGCAAAGAAGCTGAAGGCTACCGTCTGCGCCATACAGTAGTCGATATAATAAAGCGGATAGAGATAGATATGAAGCTGACGCTGCCATCCGCCGCCGCGAGAGTAAAACGGTAGGTCGGAAAGATCTAGGTGGGGTCGGTACTTAGCTTCAAGCTCAAGCCACACCTTATTTCGCTCTTCGGGTGTCAGGTTCTCGTTTTCATACATAATATGCTGAAATTCATCGACCATACATCCGTACGGGATGAAGCAGAGCGCATCTGCCGCGTGGTAGTATTCATACCTTGGCGTTTCTTCCTCAAAAAAACTTTCATACCAGGGAGAGGTAAGAAATTCCATTGTCATAGAATGTACCTCACAAGCCTCGATAGTCGGGGAAATATAGGACGGTAATATCCCCTTTCTTGACGCTCTAAAGTATGCAAAGGCGTGACCTGCCTCATGGGTCAGGACATCGACATCGCCCGAGGTGCCGTTAAAATTTGAAAAGATAAAGGGCGCTTTATATTTTGCAAACTCGGTACAGTAGCCACCGGGTGCCTTACCCTCCTTAGAGAGAAGGTCCCAAAGCTCGTTTTCGCTCATAAAGCTTATAAACTCGGCGGTCTCAGGTGACATTTCGCGGTACATTTCTATTCCCGCTTTTAAAATTCCGTCTGCGTCGGGATGAGGCTTAACATTTCCCTCCTTGAACATAACATCGTTATCGTAAAGGTGAAGCCTATCTACCCCGATACGCTCTTTTTGCTCAGCCTTGAGACCCGACACTATCGGCACGATATGGGTCTTAATTTCGTTTCTGAAAGCGGCGACCTCGCACGGACCGTAGCAGTTCCTGCCCAGCCGGTCATAGCCCATCTGAATAAAATTGTCATAACCAAGCATTCTAGCCTGCCGATTTCTGAGTTTAACGAGCTTATCGTAAAGGGTGTCAAATTCCTCACGGTGGGAGTCAAAAAACTCTGCATCCTTTAAAAAAGCCCTTTTGCGGACATTTCTGTCGGATGACTGCTTGAATTTTCCGAGCATCGGCAGAGGAATGGTCTCCCCCTCCCACTCTACCGTGGCAGAGGCAAACAGCTTCTGATATTCCGACTGCAGTTTATTCTCCTCAGCCGAGAGCTCTATGATCTCAGACGAAAAGCAGCGAACCGAAATTTCGGTATTTATAAAAAGCAGACTACCGAATATTGCTTCAAGCTCTTCTCTGTATTTTGAGTCGAGCATTGAACGGTTTATCTTATTAAAAATATCCGAGATCGAAGGCCCGTTCTCATCAAAAAAATCGTTTTCAGCCTCGTAAAACTCATCTTTAGTATCTATGGTATGGCGTACGTAGGCAAGCGAGCCCATAGTCGAGTATTCCTCGCTGAGTGTTTCTGCCGCACGGTAAGCATCCGCCGCCTCCTTAGCAGACGCGGCATTTATAATAGCCTCATTTATTTTTAAAAGCTCCGACTTTAAGATATCTAAATCAGGGCGGTTATAAGGCATATCGCAAAATTTCATAAGCTACTCCTTAGTGTGATATTAATATTATATTACCACCGAGGGTTTTTATTTTCAAGTTTTGACAAATATAAAAATATATGTTAATATAAATATCCAGTCGGTCAGACGGCTGCGGGCGGGGTTTTAGGCCACCGTCTGAGGAAAGTCCGGGCACCGCAGGGCAGGATAACGGCTAACGGCCGCCGAGGGTGACCTTAGGGATAGTGCAACAGAGATATACCGCCGATTTTTCGGTAAGGGTGGAAAGGCGAGGTAAGAGCTCACCACGCGAACGGAGACGTCTCGCGTCTGTAAACCCTATCCGGTGCAACGCTGACAGGAACGATACATCTGCCCGATGTGTTCCGAAAAGCGGCTTGAGCTTATAGGCAACTATAAGTCGAGATAGATGGTCGTCGCAGAGTAAACTCTGAACAGAACCCGGCTTACCGACCGAGTGGAAAGCCCCGATCTAGCACTGCTGCTGTATCGGGGCAGTATGTTTTAATGAGGGATTTTATGAAGCTTCTTGTTCCCGATTATTATAATGATTTTCACTGCATTGCAGATCAGTGTAAACACAACTGTTGTATCGGTTGGGAGATTGACATCGACGAGGATACTCTCGAGTTGTACGGCAGTATAGGCGGAAAGTTCGGCAAAAGGCTCCGAGACAGTATATCCCACGATGACTGTCCGCATTTTACTCTCTCACAGGGTGACAGGTGTCCGTTTTTAGACAGTCAAGGACTTTGTGAGATCATAACCGAGCTTTCGGACGGTGCACTCTGTGACATCTGCGCCGACCACCCGAGATACCGAAACTATTTTGAAGACCGTATTGAAATGGGGCTTGGACTCTGCTGCGAGGAAGCGGCAAGGATTATTCTTTCAAAACCCTCTAAAACCTATCTCTCGGATATTGATACGGGCGAAAAGGCAACTATTGATGACGAAAGACAAAAAATTCTCGATATTTTGCAAAACCGCGAAAAGCCTTTTGTAGAAAGATTGTCTGCACTTTACAAATTTGAGGATTTGGACTATTCTTTCCTATTTTATTCTCTCGAAAGACTTGATAATGAATGGGAAAAATATATTGCTCTGCTCTCCCACAACAAAAGTGCCGACCTTTCCCAGTTTGATACCGTATTCGAGCAGTTAGCGGTATATTTTATTTTAAGGCACACGGCGGAAGATTTTGAAAATGGGCTTTTGTTCTCTGCTTTTTCGGTTTACATAATACGGAAGCTCTGCGCCGCATTAAAGTGCAGAAACGGCGTTCTCACCTTCCCCGAGATTCTTGACATCTGTCGGATGTATTCAAGCGAGATAGAGTATTCGGACCAAAACATTATAAGAATAATTTCAGCAATTGCTAAAGACTGAAGGCGGCGCTTATGTTTACTAAACCCCAAATTATAAAACAGCTTGAAAAGCTTGGAGCAAGACAAGACAGCGTTGTGCTTATGCACACATCTCTTCGCTCGATCGGCAAGGTCGAGGGGGGAGCCGAAGGACTGCTTGATACCCTTATTGAATATTTTACGGCAAAAGGCGGTCTTTTCTGTGTTCCGACCCACACCTGGGACAATCTCGATAAAGACGGGGTGTTCACCCTTGATCTGCAAAAAAGCGAAAGCAACCTCGGCGCGTTTACGGTAGTCGCGGCAAGAGACCCGCGAGGTATACGAAGCGAAAACCCGACCCACTCTATGGTAGTTTTCGGCGACCGCGAAAAAGCAAAGGAGTTTATCCGCAAGGATGAGCTTATCTCAACTCCAACCGCGCCTGAAAGCTGTTACGGCAGGATTGCTGAAATGGGCGGCTATATTTTGCTTGTTGGGGTAGCGCAGGATAAAAACACCTATCTTCACACGGTAGCCGAGATGCTGGAACTCAAAAACAGGATGTCGGATAAGCCGATCAAGGTGACAGTGAGAAGACAAAATGGCGAGGTGATAAACCGCGAGCTTTGCCTTTTTGACTGCAGCTATACCGATGATATTTCTCTTCTTTTTCCGAAATATGAAACCGCCTTCCGCTATCATAAAGCAATTACCGACGGATTTATCGGCAACGCTCCCGTTCAGCTTTGCGACGCGGTGAAGCTTAAAGATACGGTTGCCCTCATTTTTGAAAGAAGCGGCGGCATCGACCCTCTTCAGTCACCCGAGCCGATCCCTCAGGCGTGGTATTGTGAATAAAAATAAAAAGCAAGGCCTAGGCGTTGTACTCTTAAGGACAGTAAAAAAGCTGTGTGGGAATTCCACACAGCTTTTAAATTTGTCTCATACCATAACAAGCAGGGAAAATGTATATCATATTTTCCACTTGTTAGGAGAACCTAAAACCCTTTAATTAAAGACTGGATGACCGCACAAGCTACTCATAGTGATCTGGTAAGCATTCCATATGCTATTGCGTTTTTTGACGATTTGCGGTATAATTAATTAACTAATTCGAAGGAGAATGATAAATGGATGTTAAAACCATCTACACTCAACTAACAAATGTAGATATAGAACAGCAAAAGCAAATATGGGATGAGCGTGGAAAAGGTTATTATGGAGAATATTTGCTTTTTTGTGAATTGTATAAATCAATAACAGGCAATGGAAAAATCTTAATGAATTTGAATGTGCCCACCGAAAATTCAAAGACTACTGAAATTGACCTTATTTTAATTCACGAAACCGGCTTATATGTTTTTGAAATAAAACACTATAAAGGCACAATTTATGGCAAAGATACTGATGCAATTTGGACGCAATATTTTAGAACAGTTAAAAATAATACATTTAAAAATCCAATAGAACAAAACAAGTATCATATTCAAACTTTAAAGAAGTTGTTTCCTGAAACGCCAATACACTCCTGTATTGTTTTTACGAATTACGATTGTGACTTACGAGTAACAAACTCAAATGAAGAAATTGATATTTGTGAATTAAGAAATATTAGCAGAACTCTCGAATATCGGTTTGCAAAAAGCAGAAATAAATATTCTATGTCCGATATCGATAATATCTTTGAAAAATTATCTGTCTATTCGCAAATGAAAGAGCCGATAACGATTGACGGAACAGAAGCAGATTTCTTTTCTTGGGTGCAACCTATTATTTCTAAGCTCGAAGAAAAAAAGACGGAAGTTGAAAATGAAAAAAACAATTGGATTGCGAATACAGAAAAACTAAAGAAAACAAAGATAAAGGGTATCGTTTTAAATATTGTAATTGCAATACTTTGTATTATCATATCAATATTATGTTGTTCTAGTGTTATTCAAAAGAATAATAACGAGCTTGCTGAATTCAAGCAAAATTTTTTACATATTGATGAAATAGGCAATGAATATATAGACGCATTAAACTCTTATG
>JAZNTG010000066.1:0-7511 GCA_045591645.1 Acutalibacteraceae bacterium
TCGCTGACACCTCCGGCAAAGTCAAACTGACCCGGAGTATCTATAACATTTATCTTGACATCCTTCCACTCACAGGGAACGATAGCCGCCGAAATACTTGACTTTCTGCGTATCTCTTCAGGATCAAAATCGCATACTGTATTGCCCTCAGCTATAGTACCGAGTCGGTCAGACTTGCCTGTAAGATAATAGGCTGCCTCTGCCAGAGAGGTTTTTCCCGCGGAAGCGTGTCCCGCAAAGACGACATTTCGGATGTGTTTAGCTGTGTACTGTTTCAAAATGAAACTCCCCTTTCGTATTAATGTATCTTTTGTAGCTCTGTAATTTCACAAAACGATACAGAAAAATAGTCGAATATTGTCAATTTGCACAAATTAGATTGGTATCTGTTACAAATTATATGATAATATTACCACATTTAAAAGGGTATTTCAATAGTAAATCTCAATTTAGTGAAAATTTTTTACATCGGATATCCTATTTGCCAACGCTCCTACGGCATAAAAGACAAGCGCGGTTTTTATGATACAGGAAAAAATGACGGTGATATACAAAAATCCGTCCATTCCCGAAAAGATATCCCCCATCGCTACCGTACTGACCGCCGAGGTATAGGGATAGTCGAGGGACGAAGCAAAACCGCCCCCAAATACGAGCAAAGTATTGAGCATACAGAGCATTATAATACCCGCGCCGACCGTATTTCCTATCATAACGCTTCTTATGCCACGCGCAGAGCCGCCCATAACCGCTATAGGAACCAGTGCTCCAGCAAAGCTTTTAAGATAGACCGAAAGTGCTGTTTCAAGCGAAGAGCTTATATCGGGAAAGCCTGTCGGAGCTATATATTTAAGGCTCATTTTCGGGACAGAGAAAAGGAAGATTATAACTACCAATGCTGCTGTGATAAAAAGCAATCCCGCCGCGGTCTTAGAGAGCGCGGTTTTTTTGTGCGATATAATCGCCGCTGTTGCGGCAAATAGCGCAAATATCACCGCTATATGGACACTGGGCAGCATAACGCCGCTTGCAAATTCCGAAAACTCGGTAATGGTTATTACTGCAGTATATAAGAGGACCGCCTCAGCAAATATATATACCGCCGAAAGCAGTATTCTTGCGGATCTTGAAGCCGAGCTCATTTCCTTTGAAAAGAGCTTTGTGAGCGGCGGATACAAAAGCATTAACGAAAAAAAAGAAAATACTACCGCTATACCTGCGCCGAGGAGATCAGAGCCGTCGTCGGAGGAAAGCGGCAGGCTTATAAGGAAATTGCCCGCGATGCCCAGCGAAGTCAGTCCGACAAGTCCTGTACTCACCGCCTTTTTCAATATGCTCTACTCCTCTCTGATGATAATTTCAGCATTTTTATAGTAGGTGCTGTAATCTGCTTTTATTTTATCGAAGATCTCGGGATAGCGCGCCTCTATGGTATTTGCTATGCCGAAAATATCAGTATCAAAGCTCTCTGCAGTACTTTGTATTATCTCTGAAAGCTTTTCATTTTGCCCATGTGAATAAACCGAAACATCCAGCCGCAGACGTCCGTTTTCAAACGAAGCTCTTACTTTAGAAGAGGCGGAATCGAGAGTATAAATGTTATCCCGATAAAACACTTCGCCGCCGTCATAAATATTTCTCATAACTGCGTATGACAGGCTTTCCTCCCCGTTCAGCAAGGCGGTCACGGTGTCATTCACATAGACACGCAAGCCCTCAAAACGCAGTTTTTCTTGCCAGCCTTCAAAAAACGGCAGAGCGTAAATATTCGCCGTCTGCATACGTGCTGTTTTTATCTCATAGAGGGCGCAGTGTCCTCCGTAGCCGAAACGCTCTGCGGTATTTTCGGTTATATCTGCCACCTCAAAGCCTGCCGAAACGGCAGCTTCGGCTTTGACCGAAAGTATTTGCTCAGCATTATCTGCCGATATAACCTTAGCCGAAAGGGAAATATTCTTCTCCCCTGTGCAGTAATCCAGAATATCCTCTATCTGCTCTGCTGTCAGCTCTTTGCCTAGTATAAGTGCAGAGCAGTGGGTAAAGCTGAGCTCTCTCGGACTTTGTGCAGATATTCTTGTCAGCGCCTCGTGGGCGCTCTTTCCGTTTTCTGCAAGAAGATACGGCTGAACAGAGCCGCTCTCGGTCGCCTCAAGTGCTTCTGCCGTGGCTCTGATATCGCCGTTTTGGTTATCAAAGCCTATGACCGAAACAAGCCGACGGTCGTTCGGCTCGGAGTATTCGCCGAAATTTTTACAACCGCCAAGCAAGAGCGTAGATAGAACCGCCGCCAAGCATATTTTCAAAAGTTTTCTTTTCATTATATCTGCCTTTTTCTGTTTTTTCTTTGGATATTAGGGCGGGTAAGCATTTTACTCCACGGCGCCCTCCAAACCGTATCCTTTGCCGACTCACAGTTTATTCGGTCAAGACTTTGGGTGTAATCGGTACCGAAGGACTCAAGCGTCAGTATGTGATTCAGTACCAGTACAAGTCCGATAAGGCAGCCGAAAAGACCGAAAAATGCTGACATAACACTAAGCCCCAGCCGACAGTAAAAAACTGCCGTGCGCAACCGCGGTATCATAAGACCCGATATTCCGCTCAGTGCTACCGCTATCAGCATCGGCGCGCTGACGATCTTTGCCTCGACCGCCGCCTGACCGACCACAAGACCGCCGACTATGCTGAGCGCGTGCCCAACGCTCTGGGGCATACGAAGTCCAGCTTCCTTTAGTATTTCAAAAATGATTATAAGCATTATACATTCCGCAGTCGGTGAAAAGGGGACACCCGTACGCGATTGGGCAATCGACAAGGCAAAAGCCGTCGGAAGCAGCTTCATATGAAATGCCGTAACGGCAAGGTATGCGCCCGGCACTGCTATACTGAGTACAAAGCAGAGCATCCTCAGTATTCTTCCGACCGATGCCATTTTATAGTTTATATAATAATCCTCATCCGACTGAAAATTTTCGGAAAAAAGGTAGGGCAGAGTCAGCACCACAGGTGTGCCGTCGACCACAAGGGCTATCCTGCCCTCCAAAAGGTTGGCGGCGACGATATCAGGTCGCTCGGTAGAGCCAATAGTCTTGAAAAGGGAAGCTCCCGAATCTCTTATCTGTTCCGAAATATAGTTTGAGTCGAGGACCCCGTCGATGTCTATTTTACTAAGTCGCGCTTTAAGCTCGCTGAGAGTTTTCTGCTCGGTAAGAGAGTTAAGATAGCAGATAAAAACAAAGGTGTCGGTGCGTCTGCCAAGCCGTACTGTTTCAACGCAAAAATCGGGTGTCAGCAGCTTTCGGCGGATCATCGCAAGATTAAACATAGCCGCTTCGTCAAAGCCTTCGCGCGGTCCCTCTAGTATCCTCTCGTTTTCAGGCTCGCTTATTCCTCGACTCCGCCAGCCCTTTACGTTTACGGTCAGAGCCTTTTGGCTGCCGTCGATTAGTATCAGCGCGTCTCCGTAAAGGATAGACCTCAGCATATCCTCTACATTTTCGGTCATCTTTACCTCACCTGCAAAAAGCACCCTCTCCATGACAAAGGCGGCTCGGTCGTCCCACGGCGTTTCCTCGGCTAATACGAGCGGTCTTACCACCGATTCGTTAATGGCTGAATTATTGACCATACCGTCAAAATACAAAAGTCCGAAGCCGATACCGTTTGTAGCAGTGATGCGTCGGGTACGGAGTATCGCATCCTTTATAAATATTCCTTTTAAAAGCTCCATATTGCTCTCAAGGCTGTTTGAAAGCGTAAAGTTTTTATAATCGGTCGATCTTTGCATAATATATTTCACCTTCTAATCATTCGTTCTGCCGACAATAGTATTTACCCTAATTTGTTAACTATTCTGTTTTTGATGCATAGTATATATTGTATTATTCTGTTAAGGAGAATCTGTATGGACAAATCTCAATTTGACAAGTACATAGAGGAAATGAAAAGAATGAGTCAGAGAGCCAAGCCTGCTGCAGCAGAGCTAAAAGCCGTGCCTGCCGTTGCAGAGCCTGTACAGGATATGAGCGGTGAGGGATATATGATTGTTAATGTGACCTCGGTGCGCGGACTTTATCCCGTTGCGAGAGCGCTTGTGACCTTATTTCGCGGTGATATCAACGACATGGAAAAAGTTGCTGAGGGCTACACCGACCAAAGCGGTAAGACTGAGCTTTTCCCACTTCCCGCTCCGCCTGCCTCGCTCGCACAGGACTCCGCCAGTCAGATACCGCCATTTGCGACCTATAATATCGTGACCCGCGCCGACGGATTTATCGATACGGTAAATTACAGCGCGCCCGTATTTGATAAGGTGACCTCCATTCAGAATGTGAACCTTATCCCCAGAACATCTATGAGCGGTGACGATAGCATTATCATAGACGAATACGACAGTTACAATCTTTAGGAGGTAATTATGCCGAACGATGTTTTTCCGCCTATTCCCGATAATATAACGGTGCACCTCGGAGCGCCCGACTCTGCCGCAGAAAACGTTACCGTACCCTTTGTTGACTACATAAAAAATGTTGTTTCAAGCGAGATTTACCCGAACTGGCCCGACAGCGCGATAAGGGCAAACGTCTACGCCATTACGACCTATGCGTTAAATCGTATATATACAGAATGGTATCCGTCACGAGGGTATGATTTTGATATCACCAACACCACACGCTTCGATCAGGCTTATGTACCAAACCGCGATATTTTTGAAAATGTCAGCCGAATAGTCGACGAGCTTTTTAATGATTATGTTGTCCGTCAGGGTACGGTAAATCCCTTTTTTACACAGTTCTGTAATGGAACGACCTCTACCTGCCCCGGACTTTCGCAATGGGGTACGGTCACCCTTGCAAACGAGGGGCTGACCCCATATGAGATTTTGCAAAACTATTACGGAAACGATATAAATATCATAGAGAATGCGCCTGTTGAGAATGTCCCTGAATCCTATCCCGGCTCTCCGCTGAGAATTGGGGACGCGGGAAACAATGTCCGCACCATTCAGCTTGAGCTTAACCGAATACGCCAGAATTATCCCGCTATCCCCGCAATACCCGATGACCGCGGATATTTTGACACCTTTACAAGAGATGCCGTTACAAAATTTCAGGAGATATTTGACCTTGAGCAGACGGGAGAGGTCGATAAATCGACCTGGTACAGAATAAAGCAGTACTATGTAGGGGTTAAAAGTCTTTCCGACCTTATAAGCGAAGGTGTGACCATTCAGGAGGCGCAACGGCCGTTCGAGAATATACTCACTATCGGCTCGGTGGGTGAGCCTGTCCGGACTATACAGTACTATCTTAATGTTATTGCGTATTTTCTCGGCAATATTCCCCTTATACCCCTAAACGGAGTCTATGATGAGGTTACCGCCGACGCAGTGAGACAGTTCCAAACCTATTACGGTATTCCCGTAACGGGAGATGTTGATATCGTCACTTGGGATACCC
Source organism: Acutalibacteraceae bacterium (assembly GCA_045591645.1). Taxonomy (GTDB): domain Bacteria; phylum Bacillota; class Clostridia; order Oscillospirales; family Acutalibacteraceae; genus SFWF01. Next base: position 5,460 of record JAZNTG010000066.1, read on the forward strand.
TGCGAGAGATATACATATCGGTGGTGCAGTCTATTCCCGACAGCTTTTACGGCAACCGCGCAAAGATCTATCCGGGATATTTTCTGACCGAGGGTATGCGAAATCAGGCAGTGACCGATCTGCAGACCTATCTGTCCCTTATCGGGCGCTACTATGCCGAGATCCCCGAGCTTCCCGTAACGGGATATTTCGGCAGTCAGACAGCCACCGCGGTCGAGACCTTTCAACGCCTGTTCGGACTTAATGTGACAGGGGCGGTGGGGCCCGTAACCTGGAATGATATTGCCAAGCAATACGATTTCCTCGTTGAAACCGAGGGGCTATAATTTAAAAATGCCGACTCTTGCAGTCGGCATTTTTTTATTGTATAATTATTATATAATCAAACCTTAGGAGAATTATCTTGACAGAAAATATCCACGCAGGCCACAGAGACAGGCTGAGAAGCGAATTTCTTTCGACCTCTAATCCGATGAACATACCTGAACATAAGCTGCTTGAAATGCTGCTCTTTTACGGAATTCCTCAAAAGGATACCAACCCCATAGCGCACGAGCTTATCAACCGCTTTGGCAGCTTTTCTGCCGTTTTTGAGGCAGATGTTACCGAGCTTTGCAAGGTAAAGGGTATGACGAAAAATGCCGCAACCCTTATAAAGCTGATACTTCCTATCGCAAAGACCTACATCGACAAAAAATATGATGACAGTGAATATCTTAAGACTCTAGAGGATATCGGCAGGTTTATTGTAAAGAAATTCTTTGCCGTAAATGCTGAACAGTGCGCGCTTCTTTCTCTTAACCGTATGGGCAAGGTGCTCTCCTACGATATACTTAGCGAAGGTGATATCGACTCGGTCGGTATAAGCATCAGGAGTATCATTGAACGCATCATTCAAACGGGTGCTACCGCCGTTGTACTCGCTCATAATCATCCCGGCGGTATCGCTCTCCCCTCGCCTGCCGATGTTTCGATAACAGAGGCAATATCCGTAGCTTTGAAAACGATAGGCGTCAATTTCTGCGACCATATTATAGTAGCGTCAGATGACTATATCTCTATGGCGCAATCATCCGAATACAAGGAGATGTTCAACTGATATGAGAAGCTTTACTGTTTCCAAAAACGATGCAGACAAGCGGCTGGACAAGTTTATAACCAAGGCTATACCTCTGCTTCCCCAGACGCTTATGTATAAATACATCCGCACAAAGCATATAAAGGTGAATCGCAAAAAGGCTGAAATTTCGACAAGGCTCCGCGAGGGAGACATTGTCGAAGCGTGGATAAACGATGAGTTTTTCGCAGAGGCAAAGCCGAAATATGAGTTTTTGTCCGCACCTGCAAAGCTCGATATAGTTTATGAGGATGAGAATATTATTCTTGCCGACAAAAAGCAGGGACTGCTCGTTCATCCCGATCAAAACGAATATAAGGACACCCTTATTTTCAGAATTCAGCACTATCTTTATGAGAAGGGTGAATATGATCCTGCAAAGGAAAACACCTTTAAGCCCGCCCTTGCAAACCGTATAGACCGCGGCACGGGCGGTATAGTTATCGCGGCTAAAAACGCCGAGGCACTGCGTATTCTTTGTGATAAAATAAAAGACCGTGAGATAGACAAGCAGTATTTGGCAGTCATTCACGGTGTGCCGAAAGAAAAGTGTGCAACCCTTGAGGGCTACCTTGAAAAGAACGAGGATAAAAATAAGGTCTATTTAAAGAAAAACCGCGAGGACGGTGCGCTCACTATAAAGACCCGATACCGCACGCTCGCTTCAAAGGACGCTCTTTCGCTTATAGAGGTCGACCTGCTGACGGGCAGAACGCACCAGATAAGGGCTCATATGGCATCTATCGGCCACCCCCTGCTCGGCGACGGAAAGTACGGACGGCTCGCCGATGATAAGAAAAAAGGCTTTACACGTCAGGCGCTTTATTCCTATAAGCTGACCTTTAATTTCAAAACCGACGGCGGTATTCTCCAGTACTTAAACGGAAAAGAATTCAAGGTAGCTGACGTCTGGTTTGCGAGAGAGCTTTTTGGTT
>JAZNTG010000067.1:0-2277 GCA_045591645.1 Acutalibacteraceae bacterium
GTAGCAAAGTCGGAAATTGTATTGCCTGAGGGAGATGTATGAGTGGTGGCGTCGCTACAATGCTCATGACCCGTGAAAACAAGCTTGATACCTGCATCTGCCCACTTGTTGGCAGTTACTATATGATTTCTGATAATAAAATCGTGGCTGAGAACTCTCTGCACGGGAAGATGGTCGAGAAGGTTGTGATGCATCATAAGGATGGGATATCTGCCGTCCTCGTATGCTTTTCTTGCTTCGAGTATTACCCAGTTTACCTTTGCGGTAGTCATACCGTCCTCAGTTGACTTTGAGGGGTCGTTACTGTCGAGTGCTATGAGACGATATTTATCGCCAAGGTCTGCTGTATATGAGAGGCCGTTTTCTGTAAGTGCCTGATCGTAGCCGAACTCTGCATATATTTCTCTGAATTTAGCTGCATCTGTAACGCAGTATTCACCTAAGTTGCCGTAGTCGTGGTTGCCGGGGATTACATATACCTGTTTGCCGGATTCTTCTTCGAATCTTTTGAGCTTTTCAGCTACTGCATAGTGCTCCTCAGCAATGCTCTTGCCGTTATCTGCAAGGTCGCCGGCAATAAGAAGGAAATCCATATTGTCGTCTTCTGCTACCTGACGGAGCATCTCGTCAATAATGAGACCACTCTCATTTTCCATAGCGGCACGGCGGTTAGCGTAGCCGTAAATGGGGTCTTCGGAGAACCATTCGAGCTCTTCGTCGGGGATATTGTAGTGCAGGTCTGATGCTACTGCAAAAGACAGGTCAACATCCTTCTTGGCTGCAACAGCACTTACAGCAACTGTAGACATTGTAAGTGCTATACAAAGGATAAGAGATATAACCTTTTTCATATTTACACCTTCTTGTAATTGATATTACTAATTTAACACATTTATTATATGTATGTCAATTAAAAAAGCACCGTTTCACAGGAAACGATGCTTTTAAAACTCTGTATGGTATTTATCTCTGAACTCTGCCTGAGCCGTCGCCACCTGCCAGCTTTTCAATTTCAGCAACGCCAACTCTGTTGAAGTCGCCCTCAATTGAATGCTTGAGTGCAGATGCAGCTACTGCAAATTCAATAGCAGATTGGGTATCCTTACCGCTGAGAAGCGCATAAATAAGACCACCGCCGAAGCTGTCGCCACCGCCTACGCGGTCAACAATGTGAAGGTGATATTCTTTGGAGAAGCAGTAGTTTTCACCGTCGTAGAGCATACCCGCCCAATCGTTGTCGTTGGCGGAAATGGAGCTTCTGAGAGTAATTGCAACCTTCTCAAAGCCGAACTTGTCTGCAAGCTGTTTTGCCACTGATTTGTAGCCGTCCTTGTTGAGCTTACCGCCGTAAATGTCGGTGTTTTCGGATTCGATACCGAATACATCCTTAGCATCCTCTTCGTTGGAGATACAAACATCAACATATTTACAAAGCTCTGTCATAGCCTCTCTTGCTTCTGCTCTTGTCCAGAGCTTACCGCGGTAGTTGAGGTCGCAGGAGATTTTAACGCCCTTTGCCTTAGCAGCGATACAAGCTTCCTTGCAGATTTCAACAAGATTCTGACCGAGAGCAGGGGTGATACCTGTGAAGTGGAACCAATCTGCACCGTCGAAGATATCGTCCCAATCGAAATCGGAGGGGGAAGCCTCCTGGATAGCAGAGTGAGCGCGGTCATAGATGCATACGCTTCCGCGCTGTGAAGCGCCTTTTTCAAGATAGTAGATACCTACTCTGTCGCCACCGCGTACGATTTTGGATGTGTCAACGCCGAAGTAGCGAAGAGCGTTAACAGCAGCCTGGCCAATGGCGTGAGAAGGGAGCTTTGTAACATAAACGGAATCTAATCCGAAGTTTGCAAGTGAAACGGACACATTTGCTTCGCCACCGCCGAAGGTAGCCTGAAGCTGATCATCCTGGAAGAAACGGTTGTAGCCGTTGGGTGCCAGACGGAGCATTATTTCACCGAAAGTAACAACTTTTGCCATTATGAACGAGCCTCCTTAACAATTTTAACTGACTTCTTACAAAGGTCGGTTATTTCATCCCACTTCTGATTGTCAATAAGGTCTGCAGTAACCATATAAGAGCCACCGCAAGCGCAAATTACGGGAGAAGAAATATATTCTTTAAGATTTTTAAGTGAAACGCCGCCTGTGGGCATTACCTTAAACATTGGGAACGGAGCTGCCATTGCCTTGATTTTTGCAAGGCCGCCCGACTGCTCAGCAGGGAAGAACTTTAAAACCTCAAGGCCGAGCTTAAATGCGGCGTGGTAA
>JAZNTG010000068.1:0-36480 GCA_045591645.1 Acutalibacteraceae bacterium
TACAGTAAAAAGCCACAAAATAGCGGCAAAACCCGACAACGAGGGCAGACTGTATTTTAATCGTTGCCGAGTTATCTGTATGGCATCTTCCTATAGATTACGGCATTGAAATAAGAATATTTAAGCGCATAAGTTGTACGGAAAAACTGTCCGTCTGCTTATGCGCTTTTTACTTTTCTATCCTGCAAACTGTATTAAATATTCATTATCAAGAAAGAACACAAGGGGACGGTTAGCATGAACCTAAAACAGTAATATAAAGCGAAAAACGGCACATAGGACAGTAGGACACACATAATACAGAGGACGGTGTTTCTCTGTATTATAGTCGGACTCTGCTATCGCCCCCCGAGGACAGGGAACAGCCATCCATGTCTTCAAAGCACCTTAAAATTCGAGGCGCTTTTTAAGTAGCGTTAACAAAATTGTGCGCAAATCATACCAATTAAATGCACAGATAGTACAAATACAAAAATCACCTTATCTGTTATAATTTGATTGTGGTGAGTTAGCGTCACACTTAGGAGGAATTATATGAATAGAAAAATCAGATTAGTTGCACTTTTAATGGCGGTTACAATTCTGATCGGAGCTGTTGGCTGCTCTTCAGGCGGATCGTCAGCCTCTGATGATCCAGGTGTTCCGGTCAGCGAAACAGTATCTTTTTCAACCTTACCGGGTAATCTCAATACCTATTTGTACGACAATCCTGACAGAGGATATCGCACAGAAATGGTGCTTAATATCAAGGATCAGAAAGACGGAACAGAGACCGACTGGAGAACTCTTTGCGTCAGTGACGGAATAGAGGCTAACCGCCAGAAGATAAAGGATTTGTTTGAACTTTATCTTCCCGGAAAAATCTATAAGCCTAAGCTTATAATTATGTACATAGGCTTTGGAGATTACAGAGACCGCGATATTTCCGAAGGAGCTTTGGAAATACTTGACCTCTTCTTTGAACATTGTCGTGTAACAAAGGCAAGGGGCATATTCAGATTAGGCTATCATAACGAGATAAAATGGGATCACAGACGCGATGAAGAGTCTAAGATCGAACTTGCAAAGGTATGCGCTACCGAAGATATAATGCTTCGTCATATTGATCAGCTTGCTCCCTTTATCGCAAAGAACAAGGATGCGATACATAAGCTCTCTTCGGGCTTTATCGGAATGGGCGGTGAGATGGCATATGCTTATCAGTATCCTACTGTTAACTATACTACCGTAATAACCTCAATAGTTGAAAAGCTTTGCGTTCCAAACGGTTTTTATTATACAGTACGTTTGCCCAGATATAAGCTTGATCTTTTAGAGGAAATTCCTGATTATAAATATGCCGATATCATCGGTTACAACAATGACGCTATCTGGGGTGAGCAGAATAATCCTAACTGGAATTCGGGCTGCTGGCAGATAGGCCACGACGGAACGAGAGAAGAAGAACAATGCCACTTCCGTGAGCATTTCCCGAACAATTGGTGGGAATACTGTATTGAAAACGGTTACAAAACACCTCAGTCTGGCGAAATGCTTGTTAACGGTTCTTATATCAAGAGTAGCGGAGATACAGTTCCTACAGGTTTTGAAGTTGTCAAGGAGCTTGCTCATTTCAGATACAATACTATGAGTCACTGGCATACACTTGGTGAGCATTACAGTGTCGATAATGTTATGAGCCGTTGGATAAATAATGAGATCATCACAACCGAAATGCTTGATAATGCTGGCATTCCCTATGATCCTTCTTGGTTTACCAATGCCAACGGTCAGGAGATTCAACGTAATCCTTATGAATTTATCCGCGATCATCTTGGATATAAGCTTGAAGCTCAGAATGCTTCTATCAACGGCACCCTTAAAAAAGAGGGAAGCGTTAAGGTGGATTTAAATCTCAAGAATTACGGATTTTCTTCTGCTTTCTGCTTAAAGAGCGGATTTGCAATCCTTAACGATAAGTATGAAGTCGTTTCAACGGTCGAAGCGGGTGATCCCGAAAAGTGGTACGGCTTAGCGCCTGACTATTTTATGACCGAGCGTACCTCAAGCGTACTCGGCGACCTTCTTACACATACTGTATCTGCAGATATGACACTGCCGAGCGAGAGCGGAAAATATTATATCGGATTCTATCTCAAGAACGATATGGAAGATTTCGCCTGCCTCTCTAACGATATGCCTTATGAAGGCGACGGATACAACATTCTTTACAGCTTTGAAATCTAATGATTAATTTTGGACCTCCGATGTTGTCGGGGGTCCATTTTCGCAAATAGAAGCAATCAAGCGACATCAATCATTCAATCGGGGGACGGCTTTACATTGTTCTTGACATAATATTTACAATATGTTAATATTTGGTTGTAAATTATACGATAGAGGCGCGACCTTCATAAGTAGCATTGATATTTTCGGAATCGTGTCAGTGTGAAAGGGGAGTTCGCCGAAGTGTAGGGGATGAGCCGATAAGTCCTTTGCGCTGGCAGTATCCGAAATACGGCTGCTGCTGTCACGCAAAAGTGGAGCGCTATCTTGGACAGGTGATATTGTCACGGTAACCGCTTCTTTGCGTGTTATCGTGATTTTAATTTTGGAGGAAATAAAAATGACAGCAAAGAAATTAATCCCTAAACTTTTGATCGTTGCTTTCGTTGTCGGCTTCGGTGTGCTTTGCGCATTTACTGGCAGCATTACTGAGCCTGTCGGAACCTTATGGTCACTCTTCCCTCCGGTAGTCGCTATCGGACTTGCGCTCCTGACAAAGGAAGTGTATTCATCCCTTTTTGTGGGAATCCTTGTAGGTGGTGTGCTTTCAACCGGTTTTAATCCCATTCACACAGTCGACTCTATGGTAAGTGATGGCTTTATTTCAGCCGTTTCGGGAAGCGCAGGTATCTTTATTTTCCTTGTGCTTCTCGGAATCATCGTTGCTCTTCTCAACAAGGCAGGCGGTTCGCAGGCTTTTGGTGCTTGGGCTGCAAAGCATGTAAAGACTAAAGTCGGCGCTTCTCTTGCAACCTTCGCTTTCGGAGTACTCATCTTTATCGATGACTATTTCAATTGCCTTACAGTTGGTGCAGTTATGCGTCCCGTAACCGACAAGGCTAAGATTTCAAGAGCAAAGCTTTCGTATCTTATTGATGCTACCGCAGCTCCCGTTTGTATGATAGCTCCCATCTCTTCTTGGGCGGCTGCTGTTTCGGGCTATGCTCCCGACGGACAGGGAATATCCCTCTTTATTCAGGCAATTCCTTACAACTTCTATTCTCTTATGACCTTTGTTTTCATCATTGCTTTGACACTTATGAAGTTCGACTACGGCCCGATGAGACTTCACGAGAGAAATGCCGAAAACGGTGACCTCTTCACATTTGGCGGCAGCGTTGGCGGAAACGAAGAAGAAGCTTCTGCTACAAACAGAGCAAAGGTTGTAGACCTTGTTCTTCCCATCATCGTTCTTATTGCTATTTGTGTATTCTCTCTCTTCTATGTTGGCAGATGTATGGGCGAGGAGTGGGTATTTGCTTCTGCAAATTACGATGCTTCTCTCGGCTTTGTTGATGCTTTCTCCAATACCGATGCAACAGTCGGTCTTCCTTGGGGTGGTCTTGTCGCTCTTGTTTTCGTAATGGTTTACTTTGTTGCAAGACGCCTTGTTACCGTTAAGGAAGCTATGGAATGCATTCCCAAGGGCTTTATCGCTATGGTACCCGCTATCCTTATTCTCACAATGGCAACCTCTCTTAAGAATATGACAACACTTCTTGATTCTTCAAGCTTCGTTGAAGAAACCCTTGCAAATGTAAGCGGACTTAATAACTTCTTGCCCGCTATCATCTTTGTTGTTGCTTGCTTCATCGCATTTGCAACCGGAACCTCTTGGGGAACCTTCGGAATTCTTATCCCGATCGTTCTTGCAATCTTCCCCGTTGGAAGCGTCCTCGGTGTTATGAGCATGTCTGCCTGCCTTGCAGGTGCCGTTTGCGGCGACCACTGCTCACCCATTTCGGATACAACCATTATGTCGTCGGCAGGTGCACAGTGCAACCACATCAATCACGTATCTACTCAGTTGCCCTATGCAATTACAGTTGCAGCTATCTCCTTCGTTTCCTACATAGTTGCAGGCTTCGTACAGAACGTTTATATCTCGCTTGCAATAGCAACCGTTCTCACAGTAGGCACACTCTTCATTATAAAGGTTGTAACAAAGGATAAAAAGGTTGCGGCTTAATTCAAATAAAAACAAAAAATGTGTCGGATTTTTCCGACACATTTTTTATTTATAAGCGTTATAAATTTTTTCAGAAAGCTCTTTCATCTCTTTTTCATCCACCTTGAGCACCTGTCGGTCGTAGGAGAAAAGTCCGTTTGTTTCATCTTCTACATCGCTTACCTGTGTATAAACAGCGGCGCAAAGTCCTTCCTTTTCAATCATAGGGATAACCTGTCCAGTGTAAAGTTCGCACAGACCTTTTTGAAACCCTTCGATGTCCTTATAGAATTTATATCCATAAGTGTTTTTTGTATTGAAAACGTGCCCATCAGCTTTGTAGGAATAGCCGCCGAATTCGGATAGCACCAGAGGTCTGCCGTCGCTTTTTAACTTCAAAGGCTTAAAATAGATATGCTCGCTCAGCACATCGCTCTCATCGGTCCAAAACCAGCCAGAGGTTGCATCCCACAGCCTTGTGGGGTCTGCGGTCTTCATTTCGTTATAAAGCCTTTCGGCGTCATACTGACCCCAACCCTCATTAAAAAGGGTGTAATATACAATAGATGGGTGATTATAAAGGAGCGTTACTGTTTCCTCTGCTGTCTTTTCAAAAGCATCGCGGCGTTTTTTTGAAGCCTTATGTGATATTCCTTTTTTGAGACCTATAGTTGGCAGCGCGGTATCAATAAGAAAATTGTATTTACCGCTATTTACGAGATCCTGAAAAACAAACATACCGTATTTATCACAGTAGTAATAGAAAAGCTCTGGCTCGATCTTGATGTGCTTTCTCAGCATATTGAAACCGAGCTTTTTCATAGTAAGAATATCGTTCTTAAAGCCTTCGGGCGTAGCGGGCAAGAATATTCCATCAGAAAAATAGCCCTGATCCAAAAGTCCGTGGAAAAATTGAGGCTTACCGTTTAAGAGTATCTTGTCATCCTTAATCTCTACCTTACGAAGCGCAAAGTAGCTTTCTACCTTATCCTTTCCCGAAATCAGTATAAAATTATAAAGCTTGGGAGTGTCAGGAGTCCAGCAAACAGGGTCATCTACAGTGATTTCAATGCTATCTTCAAATGTATATTTTTTACTGCCAAGTATAACAGTTTTTGTTTTTGCGCCGCCCACAACTTCTATTTCTACCTTATCAATATCCGGAGTGATCCTGATATTTTTAATATAATTATCAGGGACCGATTCCATCCAGACTGTCTGCCAGATACCGCTTATGGGAGTATACCACATACCGCCGCGTTTTTTACGCTGTTTTCCGTAGGGGAGTTCGGTATCGAGCGGATCTGAAACCTCAACAGTAAGCGAATTTTCTTCGGCCTTTATATGCTCGGTTATATCGAAAGAAAATGGAATATAACCTCCGCTGTGATCTCCGATAAGGCTGTCGTTTACAAAAACGCGGCAAAACTGATCTACGGCACCGAAATGGAGAATGAGCCGATCTTTCATAAAACCGTCGGGAATAGAAAATTTGCGGTTGTATATAATCAGGTCGTTTTTGTCAAATTGCCTTTCTACGCCCGATACTCTCGATTCTGGCGGGAAGGGAACAAGAATATCTCCAAGTGCTTGCTCATCCTTTTTATTTTTTACTGAAAACTGCCACTTGCCGTTTAAACTGAGATAGGAGTCGCGCTTCATTTGGGGTCTGGGGTATTCCTGCCACGGGGTATCGGTGAGGTCGGCCTCAAAAGGCGTTTTAAGAATTTCAAATTCGGTTTTTTTCATATTTTTTATCCACCTTGAAAGTCAGTATCAAAAGAGGTATAAGCAGAATAATGGCAACAAGCGCCGCTAAGAAGATGTCCGCGCTCGGCAGGAATGAGGAAGTGCCGTCATTGTTTATTATTTGCTCGGCATCGCGCAGTATCCACGCGCCGACAGCAGGACCGACAATACCTGGGATCAGCACCTGAGAGAAAATGCGGATTCCCTGAAGCTGACCCGACTTGCTTTCGGGGGTGTTGTCTCGGATGGCGGCTCCGAATACCGCCATACCAGAAAGATATCCGCACATCATAAAGAGTGAACCGATAAATACGGGTAGGGTGGCTTTTGTAAAGTATAAAATTATATATCCCAGCGAGAGAAAAGATACGGCAAAAAGAACTGAGAATTTAAAGCCTTTCTTGTCATATACCTTGCCCCAGAGTGCCGTGAAAACAGAGGCTATGATAATAGCGGGAGCCATTATCATAACATAATTCGACATTTCAAGGCTCTTCTCATAGTATATTATGAGATATGGCATAAATATCTGAATAGAAATATTAAAGATTGTGAATGCGACAAAAGAAATATAGAGACTAACGTTTTTCTTTATTGTAGACAGCTTGAAGCCGTAGAAAATATTACTCAGATATCCGCTGTCCGATGGCATAATCTCGGGGTCCTTAATAAGAAAAATACCGAGTATACCTATCGTAAAGACTACCGCACCGATTATAATGAAAATTGCAGTCCAGCTTTCTGTCTTTTCCAGGTCAAAGAACATAAACGAGCCGAACACGACCAGAATCGCAACAAGCGGCATCATTGAGTTTATACCCTCTACAGAACCGCGATTTGTTGAGTCAGTCGAATCGGTCACCCAAGCGTTGAAAGCCGCATCGTTTGCAGTTGAGCCGAAAAATGTCATAACACAGTCAAGTATTATTACTAGATTGACACCAACTGTGGCAGCTGAAACTACAGATGGAAAAAGTGCGTTTATGGTATCTATTCTTATAAACGCAAAGGAGAGTATCGAAATTCCCCAAAGTATGTAGCCTGCACACATAAACAGCTTTCGCTTTCCGATACGGTCGGAAAGCGCGCCCATAAATACAGTGGTAACTGTAGCCGAAACGGCAGACGCCGCGACCATAGTGGATATATTTGCGGCGGTTGCATTGAACATCTTATAGATAAAGACGTTGAAGTACATATTCTCAACTACCCAAGCAACCTGACCTATGAGACTGAAGAGGGTAAGGGCAGCCCAGAATCTTCGTGCTAATTTGGTTCTCATAAAATCTTCCTTTCTAAAATTTCAGCACTCAACCGAGATTGAGTGCTGTGTATATTTTGTTATTCTGCGGTAAGTTCAACAGCTGTTACTATCGTCTTGCCGTTGCTTGCATCAACCGTTATCTGAATATCGTCGCCCACCTTTACAAAGGGAAGTGCGTCGTTCAAAGCTATATTTGCTATATAGATGCTGTCATTGTTTTCAATTCTTATATAATAGCAGGTATTTCCTTCAACCACTGCTGAAGAGATATCTGCTACCTTTCCCGAGATGACCTCATCGGTATCGGAAGGTGTTGTTGATTCATCAAGCTTACCTGCTTGCTTTAAAAGTCTGCGGTATTCAGCCTCTGCGTCTGCAAGGGTGTCGGCAACTCCGACTATCTGATAATTTGAAACCGATACGAAGGAGTAAGCCTTTACAAGACCTGCATCGTCCTTAAGACTTATAAAATAGGACGGAGTGTTTGCGATGTTTACAAGAATCGGGAAGGTAGCGGTGTAACCTTTTTCCTGAATTTTACCAACTGCAGATTCCATAGCCGAATATTCTTCGGCGCCGTTTATAGAATAGGTCTTGGCTTCCTTTGTGCGCAGGTTTACAAGTATAAATCCAATATTGGATTCATCAGCAACGACCGATGTGATACCTGTGTATACCCATATATCATCGTTTATCGCGAGGTAGTTATAGCCTTCCGTGGTGGTAACAACATTCTTCTGAGAAATAAGCGAGTTGAAGTAACCGTTCTTATAGGCACCCCAATAATTTGCCTGTCTCAACACAACATCTGCATCATAAACGCAGTCTATCCACTGCGGAATATCGGTAGTATCATAGTAGGTCATAGCACCGTCTACGGCATTGACAGTAATAATACCCGTTATATCGTATCCGCCGAGAACGCCGATGGTATAATCATAGCAGGAAACTATCCAGTAGGGCGCGCCGTTCTCATCTATCTCGAACGAAACAGAATCGATCATCTTTGTAGGATATGAGAACCTTACGTGGCGCATAAGATCGCGTGAGAAATACTCACAGGGCGCATATTTCATTCCGCTCGGAAGCTCGACAAGCTCGGTGTCCTGAGTTGCCATATCTATCTTTACATAGTAAGGGATACCCTCGTCCTTGTTGGTGTACCATTTGATAATGTCTGCATATTCAAGCGGGGAGACCCTGACGGGAGTATTTTTATAATTGATCTGAGTATAGTAAGAGGAAACATTGAACTGTGATACAAGGTCAACGACCTCACCGATCTTGCGGCTTCCAAGCCTCTCGGCAGTATCGCGGTCAACGACAGGTATCTGAGACAGAGGAAGCTCTGCAATATCCTCATTGAAATTCGATTCGGTCACGGTGAGCATCTGCTGATACTTCGACGCGTTGAATATCTGCGATGAGGTTACAAACAGAGCGCCTATGACGACTATAGCAACAGCGGCAATGATAAGTACTGCGCGCTTGAGGATCTTCTTATTAGCAAAAATTCTGTTTGCAGTGTCAGCATTGATTTCGATTCTGCTTCTTTTTTTACGTCCGTCGAGCAGGTTTGCGATGACTACAGATTTCGTAATGATCCCCATAGCTAGGAAGTATATCACAGCAATGAAGATCAGAAATCCCCAGAATGAAGAAGATTTCAGATTGATGACAGGAAGAGCCAGATAATAATACAGTGCCGATAAAACGACAGTAATTATTGCGGGCAGTCCATATTTTTTAAACATCAGATCACCTCAAAATAAGATATACATATATTATACCAAAAATTGTATTCTAATACAATATTGTTTTCTGACTTTTTTGTTAATTTACCGTAAATTTCAAGTGGTTTTTAGTTGAATAGTTTGCGTTTTTGTGTTACAATTACTCAATACAAATATTCACCTTGGAGATCAAAACTGTAATGAATGAAATGAACTTTACATATATGCCTATGCTGGCTCTACGCGGACTTGCTTGTTTTCCTTCGGTCATACTTCATTTTGAAGTCGGCAGAAAGAAGTCTATAAACGCTCTTAATCTCGCAATGGAAAAGGGCAGAAAGATATATCTTGTAACACAGAAGAATATTATGGACGAGGACCCTTCGGCAGACGGACTCTACGAGGTCGGCTGTGTTGCACGTATCTGTCAGATACTGCGTATGCCTGACGACAGTGTTAAGGTTATGGTCGAGGGACTTTACCGTGCGGGTCATCTGGAAGTTGCCGACAAAAAGGATGTTATGCTCGCGGCGGTTGAAAGGCTTTATGATGAAGAGATATCACAGCGTCCTGTTTATACAGAGTCTCTGGTCAGACGCGTACGTAAGGAGTTTGAAGCATATGCGTCAAAGGGTATAAAGCTCGCACCCGACATAACCCTGACCGTATCAGAGCGTTCTGAGGTTGGCTACCTTGCCGACTTTATCGCTTTTAATATTCCCGTACCGCTTGCTGAAAAACAAAGGGTGCTGAGCGAGCTTTCGCCCATAAAGCGCGCGAAATACGTTATTGAAATGCTGAGGAAAGAGAGTCAGATTGTCGATATCGATCGCAAGATAGGCGAGCAGGTAAAGGTGCAGATAGATGACAATCAGCGCGAATATTACTTACGCGAGCAGATAAAGGCTATAAATTTTGAGCTTTACGGCGATATGGAAGAGGACGAGGTAGAGGAATATTTCTCTAAAATAGACGCCATTAAAGCTGATGAAAGGGTAAAGGAAAAGCTTGCAAAAGAGGTCGTGAAGCTTCACAAAATGCCTCAGGGCTCCCACGAAGCGACCGTTGTGAGAAATTACCTTGATCTTTGTTTACAGCTTCCGTGGAATGAACAGACCTCTGTTAAGGTGGACGTAAACCGTGCGACAAAAATTCTTGACCGCGACTTTTACGCTATGGATAAGGTCAAGGAAAGAATTTTAGAGATGCTGTCGGTTTATGCGCTGGCGCCCGATATCAAGGGACAGATAATCTGTCTTGTGGGACCTCCTGGTGTCGGAAAGACCTCTATCGCGCGCTCTATCGCCGAGTGTATGGGTAGACGCTTTGCGAGGATATCGCTTGGCGGCGTCAGTGACGAGGCTGAGATACGTGGACACCGAAAGACCTATATCGGTGCTATGCCCGGTAAAATAATATCGGCTGTTAAGGATGCAGGCTCTTCAAATCCGCTTATACTGCTTGACGAGATAGATAAGCTAGGTCACGATTATAAGGGCGATCCGTCTGCCGCGCTTTTAGAGGTTCTGGACGGCGAGCAGAACAATACCTTTGTTGATCACTTCGTCGATATGCCATTTGACCTCAGCCACGCGGTATTTATCACTACCGCCAATACCGAGGCTACTATTCCCGAGCCGCTTCGCGACCGTATGGAGATAATCTCTCTTACAAGCTATACAAGAGAAGAAAAGTTTCATATTGCGCTCAGGCATCTCGTAAAAAGACAGATAAAAAATCACGGTATGACTGCCCGTCAGATAAAAATAACAGATGAGGCGATTTACAGCCTTATTGACTTTTACACAAGAGAAGCAGGCGTCAGAAAGCTTGAACGCTCGATAGCATCCCTCTGCAGAAAGTCTGCAAAGCTTATCGCGTCAGGAGAGAAAAAACAGGTCAAGGTCGACGAAGCTTTAGTAAGGACCATGCTGGGCAAAAAGCGTTATACGGTAGAGGAGATACTTGAGCGTGATGAAGTCGGTATCATTAACGGTCTTGCATGGACTTCGGTCGGCGGCGAAGTAATGCAGCTTGAGGTCGCTGTACTTCCCGGAAGCGGAAAGCTCGAGCTTACAGGCTCTCTCGGCGATGTTATGCAGGAGTCTGCAAAAGCGGCTGTATCATATGTCCGTGCGAATGTCGAAAAATACAGCATTTCATCCGATTTTTATTCCAAAAAGGATATTCATATCCACGCGACCGAGGGTGCAGTTCCCAAGGACGGACCGAGCGCAGGTATCACTATTGCCACTGCTTTGGTATCGGCTTTAACGGGTCGCGCTGTCAAACGCGATATCGCTATGACGGGTGAGGTGACAGTAAAGGGTAGAGTACTGCCTATCGGCGGACTTAAAGAAAAAAGCATGGCGGCATACCGCGCGGGGGTAAAAACCGTATTTATACCCAAGGCTAATGAAGCCGACCTCGACGATCTGGATAAGACAGTGCTCGAAAATGTCAGGTTTGTTACAGTGTCAAATGTTGAAACTGTGATAGACAATGCGCTTTGTGCGGCTATAAATAATGAAAAAATGCCTGATGTTATTCCTACTGCAAAGCTTACGGGCTTTGAGTCGGGTCGCATCAGTCAGTAGGTGAATTATGAATTTTAACAATGTTTATTTTGAAAAGGCTTTCGGCACAGCGGCACAGCTCGAAGCTTCAGACCTTCCCGAATTTTGTTTTTCGGGACGCTCTAATGTGGGAAAGTCCTCACTTATAAATAAGCTTGTAGGCAGAAAGTCGCTTGCTCGTGTCAGCGGAAAACCGGGAAAGACAGTAACGGTAAACTTTTACCGTGCTGACGCTATCCGCATAGTTGACCTTCCGGGCTACGGCTATGCAAAGGTGCCTTTTGCAGAGCGCGACCGTTGGTCGGATCTTATGGAGGGGTATTTCAAGTCGGACAGAGATATCCGTATGGTATTTGCCCTCATCGATATGCGCCATCCGCCCTCTGGCCACGATATCGCTATGCTTGATTTTCTGTATCAGATGGAAATGCCGTATACCGTTGTGCTCACAAAAAGCGATAAGTTAAATCGCGGAGAATATACCGCCCGAATGGAAAACATATCCGAAGAACTCGGGGAATATGGTGTCGGGGTAGAGATAATACCTTTCTCGGCGCAAAACGGCGAGGGCGTAGAAAAACTTAAAGCGATAATTGAAGGAGAAATGTCATAATGCTGAATGACAGATACGGCATAAACGAAAGCGGTCATCTGACCCTCGGTGGTGTTGACGCGGTCACGCTCGCTGAGAAGTGGGGAACACCGCTTTATGTCTTTGACGAGGATAATATAAGAAATAATTGCAGAGACTATGTTGATGCTTTTAAAAAGCACTATGACGGCGAGGCTCTGGTCCTCTATGCAAGCAAGGCGTTTTCCTGTAAGGAGATGTACAGACTTGTAAAGAGCGAGGGACTCGGCACCGATGTTGTCTCGGCAGGCGAGCTTTATACTGCTGTTGCCGCGGGCTTTGATGCAGGGAGAATTTACTTCCACGGCAACAATAAGACCGAGGATGAGCTTGAATACGCGCTCCGTTGCGGTATAGGAAGAATAGTCGTAGATAATATTTCCGAGCTTCATCTGCTCAATAGAATAGCGTCTGAAATGGGTAAGACAGCAGAGATCCTGTTCAGAATAAAACCGGGTATCGACGCTCACACTCATAGTTTTATCCGTACGGGACAGATAGATTCAAAATTCGGCTTTGCGCTTGAAAACGGCGAAGCCTATGAGGCGGCAAAAGAGGCGGCAAGACTGAAGAGCGTGAAGCTTGTAGGCATCCACTGCCATATCGGCTCTCAGATATTTGAGACCGAGCCCTTTGTCGCGGCGGCTGAAGTGATGCTAACTTTCGCAAAGAAGATAACCGATGAGCTCGGCTGTGAGATAAAGGAAGTCAACTTCGGCGGCGGCTACGGAATAAAATATCTTCGGACCGACCGCCCCGTTTCAACTGATGAAAGCATCAGACTGCTCTGCGACGCAGTAAAAGAAAACTGCAAGAAGCTTGGTATGGTTCTTCCGAGGATCATTGTTGAACCGGGTAGATCAATAGTCGGCGCGTCGACCATGACCCTTTATAAAGTAGGCTCGGTAAAGACTATAAAGGATGTTCGCACCTATGTGTCGGTCGACGGAGGTATGGCTGATAATCCGCGTTATGCACTTTATAATGCAGACTATGAGATAGTTGTTGCAAATAAAGCCAATAAACCGCGTGATATGAAGGTAACCGTTGCGGGAAAGTGCTGTGAGTCGGGAGATGTCATTCAGGAAAATACAATGATACAGACCCCAGAGGTCGGCGACACCCTTGCAGTCCTCGCAACAGGTGCATACAACTACTCAATGGCAAGTAACTATAATCGCATAAGACGCCCCGCGGCAGTCATGTTAAAGGACGGAGAATCAAGGCTCATCATAAAACGCGAAACCTATGAGGATATAATCAGAAACGATATATAAAATACAAAACGGAAGACAGCAACACTCTGTCTTCCGTTTTTATCTGCTTTTAAAAAGGTTTCCGCCCGCGGCATCAATAGCGCAAATGAGAGGAAAGTCTTTAAAGGTGAGTTTTTTTACAGATTCGCATCCAAGTTCGGGGAAAGCGATGACTTCGCACTCGGTAACAGAGGCGGCGGCAAGCGCGCCTGCTCCACCTATGGCACAAAGGTAGACCGCGCCGTTTTTCCGGATTGAGTGGCAGACCTCATCACTTCGATCACCCTTACCGATAACGCACTTTACACCAAGGTCGAAAAGTCTCGGAGAATAGCCATCCATTCGGCTCGATGTGGTCGGACCACAGCTGCCTATTGCAAGGCCTTTTGGAGTAGGTGTGGGTCCGGCATAGTATATAGCGGCGCCGCTGAGCTCAAAAGGAAGAGGAGCACCTACGTCCAAAAGCTCGAAGATCTTTTTATGAGCGGCATCTCGGGCGGTGTAGACTGTGCCCGAAAGTATGACACGGTCACCGGCTTTAAGA
The DNA here is from genome assembly GCA_045591645.1 of Acutalibacteraceae bacterium. Taxonomy (GTDB): domain Bacteria; phylum Bacillota; class Clostridia; order Oscillospirales; family Acutalibacteraceae; genus SFWF01. Next base: position 13,967 of record JAZNTG010000068.1, read on the forward strand.
TCTGCGGCGACCGTGGAAAGATCAGTTGTGTTGATTCTTATCTCATTCATCTTAGCTTAATTTTTCGTATATCTCAGAAAATTCTTCACTGATGCGAACACGCTCGGCATCTCCTTCGCTGACCTTTTCCTTAGCGTCGGCAAGGGAAGCGGAAAGAGAGGAAAGGTCCGCAACATATTTCTCCGAAGCGGAGACTATCTGGCGTGTAATGGTATGTAAAGACTCTTCGGTCTGTTCGATATTCTGAAGTCTTATTTTTGCCTGCTCGTTTATAATATCGGCTTTTTCTTCAGCTCGGTCAACTATGCTCTTTGCGCTTGACTTGGAAACAAGATAAAGTTTTCCTATCTTGCGGCCCAGAGACTCGATCTCATCGGCTTTTTCTTTAAACGCGTTAAGCTCTTCAGTAAGTCTTGAATTCTCGCCCGACAGCTCACTGTTATTCTTTACAGCCTCATTAAAGTTAGCCTTTAAAGAAGAAAGTTCTTCTTCTAAAGCCTTTATCTTATCGTTCATCGAAGCCGAAAGTAACTTCATCTCGGCATCCTTTTTATGCACATAGTCAAAAACATCTTCGCGGTTGAAGCCTAAGAAGCTAGTCCTGAACTCGACAGCCATAATGTCCCTCCAATGATGATTAGTTCTTACATTGTAACAGAAAAACCGCTAAATTACAACAAAAATATTATAAAGCAGTTGAAAACAGCATAATTTATGCATATTATCCTTGAAAAATGCATAGAAATAATATATTATATATTATGTATAATTATGTATATATCAGCGAGGTGTCCTATGACAAGAAAAGAAGCAAGAGAGCAGGCGTTTATACTGCTTTTCCAAAACACCTTCAGAAACGAAGGGCTTGAAGAGCTTATTGAAACCGAAACGGAGAACGGTGCATACTGTGAGGATGAATACTGCACTGCCGCGGTAAAAGCCGCTATAGATAATTCGGACGAGATAACAGAACTGATAGTAAAATATGCAAAGGGCTGGAAGATAGAGCGTATCTCCCGCGTTGCAATATCAGCACTTCGCCTTGCTATTTGCGAAATGAAATATTTTGACGATATTCCTACCGCGGTATCTATCAACGAGGCGGTCGAGCTTGTCAAAAAATATGCAACGGCAGAGGATGCCGCTTTTGTTAACGGAATACTCGGTTCCGTATCAAGGGAAGCCTGATGGCAGGTGCGCTCATTACCGTCAGCCAGCTGAATCTCTACATCCGTACACTTCTTGAAGGTGACAGCCACTTAGCCCTTGTGCGCGTTCAGGGCGAGATATCAAACCTTAAGGTGCATTATTCCAGTGGACATATTTACTTTACGCTCAAAGACAGTGGCGGCGCGCTAAGATGCGTTATGTTTAAATCGAACGCAGGTAGATTGAAGGTCGCTTTAAAGGACGGTATGAAGATCGTTTGTGTCGGTAGGATTTCGGTATATGAGCGAGACGGTGCTTATCAGCTTTACGCCGAGGATATAATCCCCGACGGAGAGGGCGACCTTATGCTCGCTCTTGAAAAGATAAAACGAAAGCTTGAGGATGAGGGGCTTTTTGATGTAAGCCGAAAGAAAAGATTGCCCGCTTTTCCTAAAACTGTGGCGGTCATAACAAGCGACACAGGTGCCGCTGTAAGAGATATTTTCAATGTTATCTCCCGCCGTTGGCCTCTCTGCAATGTAGTGCTTTGTCCTGCGCTCGTTCAGGGGGCGGATGCTCCGAAGAGCCTTATATCAGCGCTTGACACTGTAGAAGGAAGAACAAATGCCGACGTTATAATCATCGGCAGAGGCGGCGGCTCTATAGAGGACCTGTGGTGCTTTAATGATGAAGCACTTGCTCGCAGAATATCGGATCTCAGCATCCCCGTAATTTCGGCAGTAGGACACGAGACCGATTTTACCATATGTGATTTCGTGTCCGATATGAGAGCACCGACACCGTCAGCCGCGGCAGAAATAGCCGTGCCTGATATTGAGGAGATAAAGACTTCGGTAAGCGGTTATGAGCACCTTTTAAAAATGAGGGTGAGAAGCCTTATTACATTAAGCGAGGCTAAACTCGGTAAAATAACCAATGCTGCAGAGTTTAAAGACCCTATGGCATTTATCATTGAGTCTCGTTTTAATTATCTACAAAATCTCAATGTAAAGCTCAAAAATTCTTTTGATAAGATCATATCAGCAAAGGAAAAGAACTTCGCGCTTGCAGCAGCAAAAATAGATTCTCTCAGCCCCTTAAAAACAATGGCGAGAGGCTATCTTGCGGCAAGTAAGAACGGACAGACTGTCAGTACAAAGTCTCAACTTTCAAAGGGCGACAGAATTACGCTCAGACTTATCGACGGTCGCGCCGAATGTGAAGTGAAAGAGGTAGAATAATGGATAAAACGGTAAGCTTCGAGGAAGCATATAAAAAACTTGAACAGATCGCCCAAAAGCTCGAAAATCCCGAGATTTCCTTGGATGAGTCTATCGCTCTTTTCGAAGAGGGAGTAAAGCTTTCAAAATACTGTTCAGAAGTTTTGGAAAAAGCAAAACAAAAGATAGAAATTCTCGAAAACGGTGCAAAATAATGATACAAGATAAGGTAAAAGCCTTTGCGGCAGATTTTGAAAAGAAAATAGATGTGCTGTTCAGCGGCGCAGATACCGAGTATTCGCTTGTGACCAAGGCTATGAAATACAGCCTTGCCGACGGTGGAAAGAGGCTTCGCCCGTTCCTTATTGAGCAGTTTTATAGGCTTTCGGGCGGTGAGGGCAAGTATTCTGTGAATTTCGAGCTTGCTATGGAATGCATTCATACATATTCCCTTATACATGATGACCTTCCGTGTATGGATAACGACGATATGAGAAGAGGAAAGCCCTCCTGTCATAAAAGGTTCGGAGAGGAATATGCCCTGCTTGCAGGTGACGCGCTTCTCACCCTTGCGTTCAATATTGCGTCAAAGACCAAAGGTGTTCCGGCAGACAGGATATTGCGTGCTATCGAAATACTGTCGCATAATGCAGGTATAGACGGTATGGTCGGCGGACAGACGGTGGACCTCTTATCTGAGGGCAAAACCGATGTTGATACTGGGCTTTTGACCCTCATATGCTCGCTTAAAACGGGCGCTTTGATAAAGGCTTCCTGTCTTATAGGTGCGGTGCTTGCAGGGGCGGACGAGAGAAAACAAAACGCCGCTATAGAGTATGCCCAAAGTTTAGGACTTGCCTTTCAGATAGTGGACGATATATTGGATGTTACGGGAGACGAGGCAAAACTCGGCAAACCCATAAACAGCGATAAGGAAAACGAAAAGTCAACCTTTGTATCACTTCTTGGACTAGAAGTCTGCAAGCAAAAGGTACTAGAGCTTACAGAGAAAGCAAAATCGGCTCTCGATATTTTCGGTGAGGATGCAAAAGATCTCAAAGACCTTGCCGACTACCTTTGCAACAGAGATTATTAGGAGATATAATTTTGGAGTACAAGTTTTTAGGGCAGATAAACGACCCTGCTGACCTAAAAAAACTGAATAACGATGAAGCCGAGCTTCTTTGCGAGGAAATACGCGAGGAGCTTATAAACACTGTTTCTCAAAACGGCGGTCATTTAGCGTCAAACCTCGGTGTTGTTGAGCTGACAGTGGCACTGCACAGAGTGTTTGAGTCACCCAAAGACCCGATTATTTTTGATGTGGGTCATCAGTGCTATCCTCACAAGATGCTTACGGGACGCTTCCGTAGATTTTCAACTATTCGCCAAAAGGACGGGCTTTCGGGCTTTATGCGTCCCGATGAAAGTGAGCACGACCCCTTTGTGACAGGACACGCAAGTAATTCGCTTGCCGCCGCCTATGGTATATATAAGGCAAAAAGACTCTGCGGTGAGCAGTGCTCGGGGGTTGCTGTTATAGGCGACGGCGCTATGACGGGCGGACTTGCATTTGAGGCGCTTAACAATATCGGCGGTTCAGATGACAGCTTTATTTGCGTTCTAAACGATAACAAAATGTCTATATCACAGAATGTAGGCTCATTATCCCGATATTTCGGCAAAGTTAGAACAAAACCCGGATACTATGTCTTCAAAGCCTTTACCAAAAAGGCTTTGGGAAAAATTCCGCTTATCGGAAAGCCTCTTTTTAACCTTGCTTCAAAGCTTAAAAGAGCATTTAAGAATGTAATTTACCGTGACAGTCTTTTTGAAGGACTGGGCTTTAAGTATCTCGGTCCTGTTGACGGTCACGACCTTGACGAGCTTGAGAATATTCTTACTATCGCAAAAGGTATTGGACGGCCTTGTGTTGTTCACGTTATTACTGTAAAGGGAAAGGGCTTTGCTTTAGCCGAGAATGAGCCTACCGATTACCACGGCGTTTCAGCTTTCAATATCGAAGACGGCGTAGCAAAGGGCAAAGAGGATTTTTCACACGTTTGCGGTAAAAAGCTTTTAGAGCTTGCGGCGAAGGATGAAAAAATATGTACTGTTACCGCCGCTATGTGTCAGGGGACAGGACTTGAAGCATTTGCCGAGGAGTATCCCGATAGATTTTTTGATGTCGGTATTGCTGAAGAATATGCTACCACCTTTGCCGCAGGACTGGCGAAGGGTGGCATGAAGCCGTATTTTGCAGTCTACAGCTCATTTTTACAAAGAGCCTATGACGAGATAATCCACGATACCGCAATAGCAGGTCTGCCTGTGCGTTTTCTTATCGATCGCGCGGGAATAGTTGGAGAGGACGGGGAGACACATCAGGGACTTTTTGATGTTGCGTTTATGACGACGGTACCGAATATTTCGGTATACGCTCCCGCAAGCTACAAAGAGCTTGAAGGATATCTGGATGCAACTGTAAATATACAAAAGCCTCTCGCCATACGTTATCCGCGGGGTAAAGAGGATGTGCCGTTTAAATATTTTAAGAGTGATTTTACCGTATTTAAAAATGACGGAGATATCGCGATAGTCACCTACGGTATCATTTCTTCCAATGCAATAAAGGCTCAGAGCAATCTTGCTTCAAAAGACATAAAAGCAGACTTTATAAAGCTTAATAAAATATTTCCGATAAGTCATGAGCTCATTTCAACCTTAAACGGATATAAAAAGATATATCTCTTTGAAGAGGGCATCAGAAATGGCGGAATTTCTGAGCATATTGCGGGAAGAGTAAGTGTTCCGTGCAGGATCACAGCGGTCGAAAACGGCTTTATACCGTCAATGTCGGCAGATACTGCAAGAGCGGAGAATATGTTGGATACAGAATCAATTATAAAGATTATTGAGAGTGAGAATTAGCTAATGGCAGCAAAGATAAGACTTGATACCGCCGTATTCGAGGCAGGCTATGCCGAGAGCCGCGAAAAGGCAAAGGCGCTTATAATGGCAGGTCAGGTGTATGTGAATAATCAGAAATCGGACAAGCCAGGTACCGCTATAAAGCCTGACGACGTTTTAGAGGTCAGGGGAGCCGCACCGAAATATGTCAGCCGCGGAGGACTGAAACTCGAAAAAGCGGTAAATAACTTCGGCTTTTCATTAGAGGGTAAAATATGTGCGGATATAGGAGCAACTACGGGCGGCTTTACCGACTGTATGCTACAAAACGGTGCGGTAAAGGTCTATGCTATAGATGTTGGCTACGGTCAGCTTGCGTGGAAACTGCGTACCGATGAGCGTGTTGTTAATCTTGAGCGTACGAACTTTCGCTATGTTACCAAAGAAGAAATACCCGATGAGCTAGATTTTTGCTCGGTCGATGTTTCTTTTATCTCTCTTTCCATAATCATTCCTGTAATGAGAACTCTTATGAAGGACGGTGCCGAAGCGGTCTGCCTTATAAAACCGCAGTTTGAAGCAGGACGCGAAAAGGTAGGTAAAAAGGGAGTAGTACGCGACCCCGAGGTACATAAAGAGGTAGTAGAGCGTATAACAAATATGGTCTTAGACGAAGGCTTCAGCATTTTAAATCTTGATTATTCACCTATAAAGGGACCAGAGGGAAATATTGAATATCTTATCCATATAAAAAAGACCGAAGTATCAGAAGATCTTTGTGAAATGACCCCTGCAAAAATAGTTGAACTGTCCCACGCAGGGCTAAAAGAGGTGTGATTATGAAGATTGCGCTGATTCCTAATATGGAAAAACAGGGTGTCGGCGAAATAATTCGCGAGGCAGTTACAAGACTAAAAAAACAGAACGCTGAGGTATATATGCCTATAGGCGGATTCGACACATTTTACACCCAAGAGGATAAGCTTTATCGGCTGTGCGATATCATTGTGACCGTCGGCGGTGACGGTACCCTTATCCGTTATGCTAAAAACGCCGCCGCGCACGGCAAACCCGTGCTTGGTATAAATGCGGGAAGACTGGGTTTTTTAGCAGATGTTGAAAAAGACGGGTTAGAGCTTTTAGACCGTCTTGTTTCGGGAGATTTCACCGTTTGTCCGAGATTTATGATAGAAGCAAAGGTGTATTCGGGCAATACACTTATAGCTGAAGGTGTGGCACTGAACGACGCTGTTATAGCTTCAGGCGGTATAGCAAAATTACTGGATCTTGAGGTAGGAATATCTTCCGATATTATAAACTACCGTTCGGACGGTGTTATAATTTCAACACCTACTGGCTCTACTGCGTATTCAATGTCGGCAGGTGGCCCAATAATTGACCCTAATGTCAGATGCTTTGCGGTAACACCGATCTGCTCCCATTCTCTGACGGCGCGCCCGATAATAGTAGGCGAGGAGAGTGAGCTTACCTTAACGCTTCCAAAAGGCTCGGATGAACAGGCAATATTCTCGCTCGACGGACGGCTTTGCTGTAATGTTGACAAAGATATCCGCATCGTCATCCGAAAAGCACCTTATGATGCTAAGCTAATAACGCTGAGCGGTAACGCAATATATAAAACCCTATCACTGAAATTTTAGGACGGAACACTATGAAAAACAAAAGACAGGAACAGCTGCTTCAACTTATCAAAAATCAGATCATCACAACGCAGGATGAGCTACAGGACGCTTTGCTCAGCCTTGGCTTCAAGGTGACTCAGTCCACCGTATCGAGAGATATAAAGGAGCTTCGCATTGTCAAGGCTCAGGATAAAAACGGCATCTACCGTTATCTTGTCGCAGGCGGCTCGCAGGCAAATCACAACGGCAGCCACTATCAGGAAATGTTTGCGCGTGCGGCTATAGACGTGCTTTATTCTATGAATACTGTCGTGATAAAGTGCTACCCCGGTATGGCATCATCTGCTTGCGTTGCGCTGGATAAGCTTTTCAGCGATATGGTGCTCGGCTCCCTTGCGGGCGATGACACAATATTCGCCGTAACTGCGGGCGAGCAGGATTCTGTAATACTGACAAGAGAACTTAAAAAACTCATTTAGAAGGTATACTTTATGCTCAAATATTTACATATTGAGAATATAGCAGTAATAGAAAAAGCCGATATCGAGCCTGTTTCGGGCTTCAATGCCCTGACGGGTGAAACGGGTGCGGGAAAGTCTATTATTATAGACTCACTCAACGCCGTGCTCGGCGAACGCACATCTAAAGAGCTTATCCGCGAATCGGCGGAAAAGGCGGTTGTATCAGCAATGTTTGGTGAGCTGTCCGATGCGAGTCTAAACAATCTTCGCGAAAACGGCTTTGATGCCGACGAGGACGGAAACCTTGTAATACAAAGAACATTGACTAGGAGCTCAGGCGGCACTGTTAAGATAAACGGCCAGCCCGCAACAGCAGGTGTGCTACGCGAGATAGCAAAAACACTTATAAACATTCACGGTCAGCACGACAGTCAGATGTTGCTCCGCCCTGAAAACCACTATATTTATCTTGATCTTTTGGCTTCAAATAAAAAGCTTCTTGATGAATATAATGCGGCTTATAAAAGATTTAACGATATAAGACGCAGAGTACGCGAGCTTGAGGCTGATGAGGATAAAAAGCTTGCCCGCGTCGATCTGTTAAAGTATCAGATATCCGAGCTTGAAAACGCCGATATAAAGTCAGGCGAGACCGAAGAACTTAAAGAAAAACGAGAGATCATCCGCTCTTTTGAAAAGGTAGCGTCAAGGCTTGGCGACTGTATTTATAAAATATCGGGTGATGATTCGTCTGACGGTGCCGCCGCTTTAGCCGACAGCGTTGCAAAAGAACTTGACCGAGCAGCAGTAAAAGAGCTTGAGGGCGCCGCTACTGATGCGCTTAAAGCCGCCGAACTGCTTCATTCAGTTCAGGATTCTCTGAGGAGTTTTCTTGAGAATTGTCCGTATTCAAAAGAAGATGCAGAAAAAATAAATGAAAGACTTGACCTTATACACCGTCTCGAGTTAAAATACGGTGGTAGCGAGCAGAGTGTGCTTGATTATCTCAAAAAAGCCAAGACAGAGCTTGCTTCTATCGAAACCGATGAGGAGGAGCTTGAAAGACTGTCGGCAGAGCTTGGTATCGCACAGCAGCAGCTTGTAGATTCAGGCGAAAAGCTGTCAAAGTCCCGATGCGCCGCCGCAGATAGCTTTGCAAAAAAGGTCTGCGAAGCGCTTTCTTCAATGGATATGAACAATGTCAGATTTATCGTCGATATAAACAGGGGAAGATATACACGGGTCGGCTGTGATGAGGTAGAATTCCTTATATCTGCAAATGCAGGCGAGTCGGTCAAGCCCCTTTCAAAAGTCGCTTCGGGCGGTGAGTTATCGCGTGTTATGCTCGCGATAAAGAGCTCTATTGCCGATAAGGATAACGTTGATACCCTTATTTTTGATGAGATAGATACAGGTATCAGCGGCAGAGCGGCTTCAAAGGTCGCCGCTCAGCTTCGTAAGGTCGCCCGTCAGCGTCAGGTCATCTGTGTAACACATTTGGCGCAGATAGCCGCCGCAAGCGAGGGGCATTTCCTGATAGAAAAAAGCACAAAGGATGACCGCACATATACAAAGGTCGAATTGCTCGAGGATAAAAGGCGGGTAGAAGAGATCGCGCGTATTATGTCGGGCACCGATATTACGGATAATACATTAAATTCTGCAAAAGAATTATTAGACAGGAGTAGAAATTAAATGACACTTTTTGAAGAACTTAAAGCAAGAGGCTTGATTGCACAGGTCACTAACGAAGAAGAAATAAGCGAAATGGTAAATAACGGTAAAGCCACCTTCTATATCGGCTTTGACCCTACCGCAGATAGCCTTCACGTCGGTCACTTTATGGCACTTTGCCTTATGAAAAGACTGCAGATGGGCGGAAATAAGCCGGTAGCCCTTATTGGCGGCGGTACAGGATATATCGGAGACCCTTCGGGCAGAACCGATATGAGAAATATGCTGACACCCGAAACAATTCAGCACAACTGCGACTGCTTTAAAGAGCAGATGTCTAAGTTTATTGAGTTCGGTGAGGACAAGGCTCAGATGGTCAATAATGCCGATTGGCTTTTAAAGCTAAACTATATCGAGCTACTTCGCGAGGTTGGCGCCTGCTTCTCGGTTAACAATATGCTTAGAGCTGAATGCTATAAGCAGAGAATGGAAAAGGGTCTTTCTTTCCTCGAGTTCAACTATATGATAATGCAGTCCTACGATTTCTACTATCTCTTTAAGGAATACGGCTGTAATATGCAGTTCGGCGGCGATGACCAGTGGTCTAATATGCTCGGTGGTACTGAGCTTATCCGCAAAAAACTCGGTAAAGATGCCCACGCAATGACCATAACACTTCTTCTCAATTCCGAGGGTAAGAAGATGGGCAAAACCGCTAACGGTGCAGTTTGGCTTGTCGCAAACAAGACCTCTCCTTATGATTTCTATCAGTATTGGAGAAATGTTGACGATGCAGACGTTATCAAGTGTATGAAGATGCTGACCTTCCTGCCCCTCGATGTAATCGCAGAGTACGAGAAGTTAGAGGGCAGCGAATTAAATCGTGCTAAGGAAGTTCTCGGCTTTGAGCTGACTCGGATGATTCACGGTGAGGAAGAAGCAGTAAAGGCGCAGAATGCTGCCCGCGCACTCTTCTCTGCCGGTGCAGACGACGCTAATATGCCGACAACCACGCTTTCTGCAAGCGATCTTACTGACGGTGCTATCGGACTTCTTGACCTTATGAGCCGTGGCGGACTTATCGCATCCAACGGCGAGGGCAGACGCCTTGTACAGCAGGGCGGTGTTTCGGTCGACGGCGAAAAGGTGACCGACCCCGCTACCAAGATAACCTCCGAAGCTCTTGCAAACGGTGTAGTCATCAAAAAGGGCAAAAAGGTATTCCACAAGTTTATAATATAATGGCTATGTCTATTAAAATTACCCCGTCATTCAGATGGGGTAATTTTATATGAATATCAGGTAAAGGACTTAATATGTAATGAAGAATTTGTACGAAAGAAAAACAAAAGAAGCGATGCCTGTTCTGGCTATCTGTTATGATTTTGATAAGACACTATCACCGGATGATATGCAGGCTCAAGGGTATATTCAATCGGTTGGGTATGATGTCAATGATTTTTGGCGAGAGTCGAATGAACTCGCTGAAAACAACGATATGGACCAAAATCTCGCCTATATGTATAAAATGATCGAAAAAGCGCGCGGCAAGCTGGTGTTCACAAAATCTACGCTCGAAGATTACGGTTCTCGTGTGCGCCTTTTCTCAGGTGTAGAGGATTGGTTTGAACGGATTAAAAAATACGGGCAGGAACACGGTGTTATCGTAGAGCATTATATAATTTCCTGCGGACTGAAAGAGATGATCGACGGAACTTCCGTAGCGAAAAACGGCGCGTTTGAAAAGATATACGCAAGCTCGTTTTATTATGATGACTGCGGCGTAGCGCTATGGCCCGCTCAGGTCGTGAATTATACCAATAAAACTCAATTCCTGTTCAGAATAAGCAAGGGAGTTTTGAATGTAAACGACCAGGGTGTCAATGATTCTTTTAACAGTGAAGATATCAGAGTGCCGTTTCGTAATATGATCTATATAGGCGACAGCGATACCGATGTGCCTTGTATGAAGCTCGTGAATTCTTATGGAGGACACTCAATAGGTGTTTATAACGCCAAAACCAAAGATAAAACAAAAGTATATAAGATGATGCGTGAAGGCAGAATAAAATATTACACACCTGCTGATTACTCCGAGGGTACCGAGTTAGACTGCTTGGTCAAGGCTATTATTGACAGAACTGCTTCTAACGAAGTGCTGGAGAATATCCATATCGAATGTAAAAAAGAAAACCTTGAAGCAGATACACGCAGCAGCGACGAGGAAAAGAAAAAGCTTGATTTAATTATGGCGCTAGAAAACAGTGCGAGTTTTGCAACGACTCATATGCTGATAAAGGAAATGCAGAAGCGCTCTGATTGGACTTTGGATGAAAAAGAGAGCCTGTTTAAAATAGCGCTTGATAACAGTCAGGTATTCTGCATTTTAGCCGACGCTGACCTGAAGAATTTTTATAAAAATCTTTTTAAAGGACTTAAAACATTCTCAAAAAATGCAATAGATGTAAAAACAAAAATAGAAACTGCAGAAGCTGTATAGAAAGATTTTGTTTGGTTGTCGACAGCCATAATCAGTTTTTAGCTAAAAAATACTCCCCGAGCAATACTTGCTCGGGGAGTTATCTTACGGTTGCTTTTTATTGGTAGCTATGATTTGACCTTCACCTCAAAATTATTCCTGCATCTCGGGCAATTTACATTGTGGCGTCCGGGTTTTCGGGGCAATCTCAGCGTTACCCGACAGTGCGGACAGGTCTTGTAAATATGGCTTTCGCGTTCCCTAAATTTTCTTTTTTCAAGCCGCAAAGCACGTACTATCTTATTCTTAAAGCCGACAAGCACATTATTTTCTTTCTGCCTTGCCGCAATATTTCTCGACATAAGACGGTACAGATAATAAAACAGTAGTACGGTCTCGATAAGCTGTACAAGTATGCTGCCGATAAACAGATTAACGGCGGCAAGTACAATGCAGGTAACGATAAGAACCCGACTCACAAGATCCATACCGTAGCTTAAATATCTGCCGTACATAAACTGCATAAGTTTTTGTCTGAAGCCCATATTATTCACTCCTGAGAGCCTCAACGGGATCCTTTTTAGCAGCTATACCCGAGGGCAGCAGACCCGCGATAAAGGTGAGCAGCATACTTATGAGTACAAGTATAACAGCTGCAACGGGAGGCAGAACAGCCGCGATATTTGATATACCCGAGAGACTCTGAATAATAGCATTTACGGGGATACAGAAGAGTACCGTGAAGAGTATGCCGAACATACCTGAGGCGAATCCGATCGTGAGAGCCTCGGCGTTGAATACTCTCGAAATATCCTTTTTGGAAGCACCGATAGCTCGAAGTATACCGATCTCCTTAGTGCGCTCAAGTACCGAGATATAGGTGATGATGCCTATCATTATTGAGGATACAACGAGCGATATCGCAACGAAGGCGATAAGCACGTAAGAAATAACATTTATGATTGTTGCGACCGACGACATAAGAAGTGCCATATAGTCGGTGTAGCTGATCTGGTCGTCCTCGGATACCTTTGAGTTGTAGTTTGCGATCTCATCGGCTATCATATCCTTTGCCTCAAAGGTTGCGGCATAGATGTTTATGGTAGAGGGAGAGTCGGGAGATACGCTGCCAAGTGTTCTCAGATTGTCCTTGTAGGTTGATTCCGAAACGGTAGCGGGCATATGAAGGTCATAATACTCTACCATCTTTTCGGGCGGAGTCTGCTGTATAAGTCCTGCCAGAGCATAACTCAGCTGCTCCTGTGTGAAAGCCGCAAGCTGCTGAGCTGCGGTTGCAGCCTGCATCTCACGAAGCGCGTCGGGCAGCATAGCAGTGATAAGCTCTTTAAGCTCATCGTCTGTAAGCTTTGCTATTTCAGCCTCTATCTCAGCGGCAGACATAGATGAGTCGGAGGAGCCTGACTCTGCTGAGTACATTGCCACTATCTGAGCCACAAGCTGTTCTCGGGGCATAGCAATAGTGGCTTCTATCTGCGCCGCTATCTCGCTTTCGGTAGGTGTTGAAACGATAGCTTTGTAAAGTTCTGCTTTTTGAAGGTCGTTCAGTCCCGAAATATATTCGTTAAAGTCAGCAATCTTGGTCTCGTCATCAGGCTCAACATAATTTTCGGTCTTGAAGGGAAGTCCAGTAATCACATCAATATCGGGATTTGCAAGCTGATCCTTTACTATCTCACTTTCCGCAGTGTATTCGATAACATAGTCGGTAAGCTGTTTAGTATAAGCAATAGAGCCCTGAAGCATATCGGCAGTAGCGTCCTCTTTCGGACGGATAATACCGCTTACCTTCATTTCAATTCCGCTTTCATACATAAGACTAAGCTCAGACGATGACTCGCGACGGTCAATATAGGTGCCGTTTACGGTATCCTTGCGGTAGAAGTTACAGGAGGGGATAAGACGGAAGGACATATTGCAGATGTCTTCGTAAGACCAGCTTTTGACTTCGGTGTCTACTTCTTCGCCGCTTGTTACATTCTGCCAGGTGTTTTTGGCGTCTTCAAGAGTGGTAAGACCAAGGGCCAGCAAAGCGACATCGCTCACCTCATTGTTTTCATTTACAACGAGCACGACCTCATTATATTCATTCGGCCAGCTTCCGTGGATAACATCATACTGAGAAAGAACGACATCGTTTATCATCTCTCCGTTCTTGCCCGCAAGCATCTGCTCGTAGATCTGGATCTGATTCATGCCCATGCCCATGCCGCTCATATTGCCCATACTGCCCATAGAGCCCATATCCATATTGATGCCAATGGATTCCTGCATAAGCTTCATGGCATCGGACTCTACAATATTCCCGTCAGCGTCCTTGACATAAACGTTGAAGTCAAAAGCATAAGAATAATCGATAGCGCTGATAAATTCGTCAATTCCGTTAGGGTTGGATTCGAGATAAGTCTTGAAGTCCTTAAGATTGTTTACCGACACCTCTGCGTTTACCATAGTATTAAGAAGCTCGTTTAAAACAGGACTTGAATATACCTTATCGAGAGGGTGTTCAGAATTTTTATCGGCGGTGCCCATAAACTTCTGTATAAGCTCGGTCATATCTACAGTTTCTGCCTGAATGGTGATAGGTGCCGAGGCAAGAGTATCCTCCTGAACATCATCGATATAGGTCTGGATACCGTTTGAAAGAGCAAGAATGAGCGCGATACCGATAATACCGATACTGCCTGCAAAGGAGGTAAGGATAGTTCTTGCCTTCTTGGTCATAAGGTTATTAAGCGAGAGAGAAAGCGCGGTAAAGAAGGACATAGAAGGCTTTTTATCAGCCTTCTTTGCCTTTTTATCAGCTTTCTTGGGCTCCTCCTCGACCTTTTCCTCTCCATTGTAGGGATCTGTGTCGCCGATAATCTGTCCGTCTAAAAGGCGGATTATTCTGGTCGAATATTCTTCAGCAAGGTCGGGGTTATGAGTGACCATTATAACGAGCTTATCCTTGGATATCTCTTTGAGCAGCTCCATTATCTGAACGCTGGTCTCAGAATCAAGCGCACCCGTCGGCTCGTCAGCAAGAAGAATATGGGGATTGTTTACAAGAGCTCTCGCGATAGCAACACGCTGCATCTGTCCACCCGACATCTGATTAGGCTTTTTGTGTATCTGGTCAGCGAGGCCTACCTTTTCCAGTGCTTCAACAGATCTCTTTCTGCGCTCTGCTTTAGATACGCCCGAAAGAGTGAGAGCTAGCTCAACGTTCGAAAGCACCGACTGATGAGGGATAAGGTTATATGACTGGAAAACGAAACCGATAGAATGATTGCGGTAGGTGTCCCAATCCGAATCCTTGAATTCCTTAGTGGATCTTCCGTTTATGAAAAGATCGCCCTCAGTATAGTGGTCAAGACCGCCAATAATGTTGAGTAGGGTAGTCTTACCGCAGCCTGATGGGCCGAGGATAGATACAAATTCGCTCTCACGGAATTCGAGATTCACACCGCGCAGAGCCGCAACATTGGTATCGCCTGCGGAATATTCCTTTACAATGTTAGCGAGTTTAAGCATTATAAAAACTCCTTATAATCAAATTCGTAAGTATTTTAACACAGTTTATAGTAAATATTGTAAACGCAAGGTAAACAAATCTTAGTTTAATCTTGAATTTAGGGTGTAAATATGATAATATATTGTGTGTATATATGCAATGAAAGGAGAGGAGACTGTGGCAGATAACCGTCCTATCGGTGTTTTTGATTCGGGGCTCGGCGGACTTACCGTTTTAAAGGAGCTCGAAAAACTGCTTCCCTATGAAAATATCGTATATTTTGGCGATACGGGAAGAGTGCCTTACGGAAGCAAGAGTAATGAAACTATAAAGCATTACGCTATGCAGGATGAGCAGTTTTTACTCTCTAAGAATGTTAAATATATCGTAGCCGCCTGCGGAACAGTCAGCGCAGTCGCCGCCGATACCGCAAAAAGCTTACCCGTACCTTTTATGGGTGTGGTGGAAAACGCCGTCATAGATGCGTTAAACACCACAAAGAACAAAAGAATTGGGGTAATAGGCACACAGGCTACTATAAATAACGGCGCTCATAAAAAGCTTATCAAAAAGCTTATGCCCGATGCCGAGGTCATAACTGTCGGTTGTCCGCTTTTTGTACCTCTTGTTGAGGACGGATGGTATTCGGCTGACGATGAAGTCGTTTTAGGCGTTGTAAAAAAATACCTTAAGCCTATTATTGACACTAAAGCCGATACTATAATCCTCGGTTGCACACATTATCCCATACTCACCGAAGCAATAACCAAGGTGGTAGGCGAGGGTGTATGCCTTATCAATATGGGGGTTTCTACTGCGAGGGCGGTAAAAGCTGAGCTTGAACAAAAGGCACTTTTGAACGACGGAAGACAAAAGCCGAAAAGAGAGCTTTTTGTAAGTGATAAGACCGCCGCTTTTAAAGAGGTCGCAGGAATACTTTTAGGAGATATTGTAGACGACAAGGATGTCAGTCTTGTGGATGTAAGTCAGATATGAATAATGTAATTATAAGTATAAAAGGCGAACAAAAGTATACCGACAGTAAGGAATGGGATGTGACCGAGTTTACTACCGAGGGCGTTTTTGAAAGGACCGAAAACGGTTGTCGTATCGTATATGACGAAAGCGATATGATAGGCGCCGAAAATGTAAAAAGCGAGGTCATCATAGAAAATGGGAGTAAAGCTCAAATTTCGAGAACGGGTCCTGTCAGCAGCCGTATGACGGTTGAAAAGGGCAAGCGCCACAGCTGCTTTTATTCAACTCCCGAGGGTGATTTTACCATAGGCATCTTCGGCGAAGCCGTAACAGCAAGGATAAAAGAATTGAAGGGCGAAATTTATATGAGTTACACTATTGATGTAAATTCCAGCCTTATCAGCGAAAATAAAATGGAGATAAAGATAAAGGAGATAAAGCAGTAATGTCTATTATTGTATCCGACGCAAAAAAGCAGATAGAAAATATAATAAATGCGGCGGCAAAGAGATCAGTTACGGAAGGATTGCTTCCTGAGGCTGAGCTTGGCGCATTTAAAATAGAGTCGACCAAAAGCCGTGAGCATGGCGATTATGCCGTTAACGCCGCTATGGTCTGGTCAAAGGCTTTCGGGAGCGCACCGCGCAAAATTGCCGAGATATTAGAGAGCAAGTTTGATTTTTCGGGCAGTTATATTGACCGCTCGGAGATAGCGGGTCCCGGCTTTATCAACTTCTTTTTATCGGACAAGTATTATGCCAATATCGTAGCAGATGTTCTCTCGAAGGAAAAGGATTACGGCAGAAGTAACTTTGGCGAGGGCAAAAAGGTACTTGTCGAGTTCGTTTCTGCAAATCCCACAGGGCCAATGCATATAGGTAATGCGAGAGGCGGTGCTTTGGGTGACTGTCTTGCCGCAGTTTTAGATGCAACGGGCCACTCGGTCGAAAGAGAGTTCTATATCAACGATGCAGGCAATCAGATAAATAAATTCGGTCTCTCTCTTGATATGAGATATCTGCAGATGTATAAAGACGATATCGAAATGCCTGAGGACTCATACCACGGTGCCGATATCATAGCCCACGCAAAGGCTTTTGCCGATATCCACGGTGACTCTTTTGTGGAAAAGGATGAGGCTGAGAGAAGACGCGCTTTAGTAGAGTTTGCTCTTCCGAAAAACATTCAGGGACTAAAGGACGACCTTCTCAAATACCGTATCGAATACAACACCTGGTTTAAGGAGAGCTCACTTCACGCTGACGGCTCGACCGCCCGTATAATCGAGCTTTTGAAGCAGAGCGGACACACCTATATGAGCGAGGACGCGCTCTGGTTCAAGGGCACTGATTTCGGCTCTGAGGATTTCGTGCTTGTCCGTTCAAACGGCGTGCCTACCTATGTTGTGCCCGATATTGCCTATCATTATAACAAGCTTGTGACCCGCGGATTTGATAAAGCTATCGACATTCTTGGTGCTGACCACCACGGATATGTTCCGCGCCTTAAAGCGGCTCTGACTGCCCTCGGCGTAGATGCCTCGAGACTTGACGTTGTGCTGATGCAGATGGTGCGTCTTGTCCGCGACGGCGAGGTAATAAAGGCATCCAAGCGTTCAGGCAAAGCTATAACTCTTGTAACACTTCTTGATGAGGTCCCGATCGATGCCGCAAGATTCTTCTTCAATCTCCGTGAGCCGAACAGTCATTTTGACTTTGACCTTGACCTTGCAGTTGAGGAGTCGAACCAGAACCCCGTTTACTATGTCCAGTATGCACATGCAAGAATCTGCAGCATTATGAGAAACCTTGCAGCTGAAGGAATAACGCAGAGAGCTTGTACGCCCGAGGAGCTGGAGCTCTTAAAGGCTACCGAGGAGCGAGAACTGATACTGCATATTGCATCATTGACCGACGAGCTTATAGTTGCCGCAAAGGCATACGACCCCGCTAAGATGACCCATTATGTTGTTGAACTTGCAACCAAGTTCCATAAGTTCTATAACGCTTGCCGAGTCAAAGGCGAGGAAGAGTCTCTCCTTCAAGCACGACTTTCCCTCTGCAAAGCAACCGCAACCGTTATCCAAAACGTTCTCACAATGATGAAGATAACAGCCCCCGAATCGATGTAATTAAAGCCAAGTGGAGAATTCAGAATGCAGAATTAATGTGTGGCTTTGCCACGTAAAATAAAAAGCCTTGCAGAAAAAGCGTGTTATCCTTAACGGAGTTTACGCAAACCGAGTAGGATGAAGCAAAACCAGCAGTATTGTTGAGATAACAATATTGCTGGTTTTTGCATTTTAACATAGTTGATGCTTTATTCATTCTTAAAGAAAAAATAAAATTATAGAAAGGCAGGTGTAAATTAAAATGTAAATCTCAAAAATGCTCTGATAAAAATTTAATATGCCCAAACTCCGTTTTGCATTCGGGCTTATATAAATCAGCCAGATGCAAATAATAGTAAAATATAAGAAGAAAAAGAAACGGAGGTTTTGGTATGAAAAAAAGAATTATTACCAATCAAACAATAAAATCGTTCGAGAAATATCTGCTTGAGAACGAAAAGGCGGCAGCGACCATTGAGAAGTATATGAGGGATATCCGTCTGTTCGCTGAGTTTGCGACTGAGCGTACATTGGATAAGGCTATGCTCCTTGAATACAAAGGGAGATTAGAACAGTCTTATAGCGTCCGCAGTGCCAACTCCATGCTGGCGGCTCTTAACTCATTCCTGCGGTTTATGGGCTGGCACGACCTGTGTGTTAAACAGTTCAAGGTGCAAAAGGAAGCCTATTGCTCTGAGGATAAAGAACTCACCAAAGCAGAATACACCGCCCTTGTGAGAACCGCAGAACAAAAGAAAAACGAACGCTTATCCCTTGTTGTGCAGACGATCTGCGGGACAGGCATTCGTGTCAGTGAATTGCAGAGTATTACAGTAGAAGCGGTTAGACGTGGAGAGGCAATTGTATCTTGCAAAGGTAAGACAAGAAAGATATTCATTGTCAAGGCATTGCAGAAGAAACTGTTACGTTATGCCATAGAGCAGGGAATTGCTTCAGGAATCCTTTTTGTAACGAAGAACGGTAAGCCGCTGAACCGCAGTAATATCTGGAGGGCGATGAAGGATCTGTGTGAACAGGCCGGCGTTTCTCCGCAAAAGGTATTTCCACACAACTTGAGACACCTGTTTGCGAGAACTTTCTATGGTATCGAAAAAGATATTGCAAAATTAGCAGATATTCTCGGTCACTCCAACATTAATACCACTCGCATTTATATCATCACAACCAGTGCTGAACACCAACGCCGTATGGAAAATATGCGGCTAATTATCTAAAAAATAAAACCGCTACATTTCAGCAGCGGTTTGAATATCACATAATGG
Organism: Acutalibacteraceae bacterium; assembly: GCA_045591645.1. Taxonomy (GTDB): domain Bacteria; phylum Bacillota; class Clostridia; order Oscillospirales; family Acutalibacteraceae; genus SFWF01. The sequence goes on from JAZNTG010000068.1 coordinate 33,388, forward strand.
TTATTATGTTGTATTAAACAATAAGAATAGACAGTATACTATTATTAAATGCTTTAAGGCAACTAAAAATAGGTACAACAAATTAGACCTTTTAAAAAAATAGTCAAAAGGTCGTATTTCTCACGCCCAAAATCCGTTAATTTTATGTAAATCTCAATTTTTTTGAAAAACCGCTTGTTTTTTCGTATGTATTATGATATAATACTTTGCACTTAAAAAGTAACGAGACATGCTTGTTCGGCTTTATGAACAACATAATAACCATTATGTTGCCCGCTATCGTTATTCATTAAGCAAACACATAATCTTAACAGAGTGAGTTCGTACCCACGTAATACGTAAAACAGACCCAGCGCCTGAGCCCAAGAGCCTGTGCCACTTAATCGTTGTATACGATTATGGTACAGGCTTTTCTTTTTTGAGGTTATTGGACGCAACCAAGCACAAAATGAGGTGATCCTATTTGCAAAAGACATTACAGAACAAACCAACAGACAACGATATAAAAACAGAACGACGACGATTTTTCTGTCCTTTATGCGACAAACACACGGTGCTGTGGTTGCTTCCCGACACGGAGATTAAAAATCTGCCGATTAAATGTAAACGATGCGGAAAAGAAAGCATTGTAAATGTCGAACCGCTTGACTTACCCTAAAGACTATCAATCACGCAACAATCTAAACTTAATTTTATAGATACTCACGCCTCCGCAAAAGACTATGTGTAACCAAAGCACAAACGTTCAGCGTTTGTATTTTTTAACTAAAATTTGTAGTAAACACTTACAAAATGGAGGAAAGAAAATGGAACAGGAAGAGATGCGTCAAAAACTTATGGAAAGTGCCATCCATGTGGTTGCTACTGAGGGTATTCATAAAGCTACCACTAAGGCTATAGCAGCCCATTCCGGCGTTAATGAGGTGTATATTTATCGCACGTTTGAGGATAAGGAAGATTTATTTGCACAAACGTTTGCCTTGATAGACAGCGAACTTATTGCATGCATCCTAAAATACGAACCCATTATGCAGATGAAAGGCATCGACATTGAGGAAAGGTGTCACATATTCTTTAGAAGTTGTTGGAAGAATATTCTTGATTACGATAAATGTTCTTTTTTTATTAAGTATTATTACTCTCAATATTATAACTCCTATTCACCGCTGAAACGAAGAAAGGCATACTCTGAAGTTATAGAGAGCTTCACCCCTGCCTTCAAACCGGGTACAGATGTATGGCGTATGTTTAACCGCATCCTCGATATTGTATACTCCACCATTATTAAAATTCTGCGCGCCGAAATTCCCGATGACGATGAAACGGCGGAAGAAGTTTTTACGGTCGTTTATTCAGCGATTGAGCCGCAACTATCCTGGAGTAATAAAGAGGCGGCGGAGACTGTTTTGGAAAACTAAAAATAAAGAGAGGGTATATTGTGAAAAAAGTATTTAACATAATTAAAACAACAATCGTGTGGCTGATCGTGCTGCTTGCGGTGTCTATGATGATCTTTACGGTAATTTCCGTAACCACATTTAATAGAAACGATAGAGATTTGTTCGGTTTTAAGATGTACATAGTCAATTCAGACTCTATGGCAGCCACCGACTTTAATGCCGGTTCTTTGATCCTCGTAAAAGAGGTTGATCCCTCTACTCTAAACGTAGGCGACATTATTACTTTTATGTCACAGGATACCGACAGCTTTGGTGAGACCATAACCCATAAAATCCGTAAACTGACAACCGATGCCGAAGGTAACCCCGGATTTATCACCTACGGTACTACCACCGATACGGACGATGAAACCATCGTTACCTATCCTTATGTGCTTGGCAAGTATCAGAGCCACATTGCAGGTCTTGGTACGTTCTTTAATTTCTTAAAGACTACCCCTGGCTACTTTGTGTGCATTTTCACACCTTTTATGTTGATCATCCTCTATGAAGGCGTGAAATTCTTTAACCTGTTCCGCCGCTATAAGAATGAGCAGATGGAAGAAATGCAGGCAGAAAAAGATAAGATCGAGGCTGAGAAAGCAGAAAATGCCAAGATGCTGGAAGAACTGAGAGCACTCAAAGCACAGCTCGAAGGTCAGCAGCCCGTGGGTGTTGCAGCCGCAACCGAAGAACCCGTATCTGATACTGCACCGGGTGCAGAAACAGAGTAAATTATAAACCCTCCCCATAGAAAGTAGTTGATGTCCCAATGTTAAAGTTTGTTTTAGGAGTGATTGTAGGCGGTATTGTTGGTTTCCTCATTTGTGCCGTGATTGCCGTCAATAACTCCAAAAAAGATGAAAAGCAGCTCGCCCCTGTCAGCAAAGAAATAGGAGATAGCGATGCCGGAAGCAAATAACCTTGATAACGAGTTTTGGATACTCGTAGGCATCATTGCCATCCCGATTCTGCTTGGATTGCTCGTTGGTTTTTGCATATTTATCAACGACTTTTCACGTCAACTAAAGTATCTCAATAGCGAAATCGGCCGCACCACTGGTTCGGAACGTCGCTATTGGATTCGCAAAAGACGGAGACTGTGGCTGTCCCTCATCCCGTTCGTAAAATATTGATCTACTTACAGACAGAGTATTTCTCTGTGAATGTAAGCGTGGAATTAAAAATGTATCTTGTCTTCGAACATTTTTACCTCGCGCCGTCCCATCACTCTCTCTGATGGGCGGCAATCAAAGGGTACGACCAAGTATTGTATCTTTTGATTGCCGAAGATTTTGGCAAACCGCCTCCTACATTAGCCAACAACAGTAGGAGTATGGTCAGAACATATTTAAATGTTGGCAAATGTAAAAGGAGGTCATTGAAAATGACAAAGCAAAAGTCAACCAAGCGCGCTTTGCTGTTGAGCGCCTTGTCCTTGCTGATGTGCGTATCAATGCTGATTGGTAGCACATTTGCCTGGTTCACAGACAGCGTAACATCCGGTATCAATAAAATTGTTGCCGGTAATTTGGATGTGGAACTATACCACTCTGACAAAGCTGCGACCGATGAACAGGTCGGCGACACCACAAAACTATTTGACGACGTTACCCTTTGGGAACCTGGTGCAATGGTTTGGGAGAAACTCACT
>JAZNTG010000069.1:0-16918 GCA_045591645.1 Acutalibacteraceae bacterium
GAGAAACATCTCCCGTATCTCCTTTTTCTCCCTTTTCGCCTTGAATACCCTGTTCGCCTTTATCTCCTTTTTCACCCCGTATGCCCTGAATACCTTGGTCTCCGCGGTCACCCTTATCGCCTTTATCACCCTTTTCTCCCTGAATACCCTCAGGACCCTGCGGACCTATGGGTCCCACGGCGCCCGTGTCGCCTTTATCTCCCTTGTCACCTTTGAATTCGCCGTTTGCAAGAGAGGTGTTGATATCCTCAACCAATTTTTCTGTAGATTCCTTTGCATCAATCAGCTCCTCGGCTGAAAAATAAACCGATCTCAGCTCATTGTGCATGGCCGATACCTCTTCATAGGCTTGCCTTGTTTCGGCGGTATGATTTTCTACCGATTCGGTCATTTCCTTTACCGACTGCTCCATAGAGGAGATGTTTGTGTAGAGCTCTTGAGATGCTAGCGTATCCCTTTGCACAGCCGTAAGATAAACGGTAATAGGATATGAAAGGATCTCAATATCATTTTTGGAAATTACAAACACAACCTCGATCTCGCCGCCGTACCGAGTCATAGAATAGGGAAGAAGACGGGTGAAGTATCCTTCACCGTCGGCAGAAAGATTTTCGGAAGGGTCATAGCCTGAAATTCCGTTAAAATCTATACGGAAAAGAGCATCTTCACCGACTTTTTCCAAAAGCTCGGCATCGGGCTTAAAGCAAAACTCGGTCGCACTATCCTCGTATTGCATTCCGCCCCAGACGCGTTCATTTAATTTCGGCTCGCAAGCCGCAGATATATCAAATTTTAAACTTCTTACTGACATTTATTTCCTCCTATAATTTAGAAAGTTTTGCGTATTTCAGCCCTATATCATAAAGCTTTGCTCTGCCTGAAAAGTGAAATTCAGCCGAAAGGCGTCTGAATACCGCAGGTCTATGAATAAGGCTTCTGTTTTTGTCAAGCCATACTGTTTGGAGCGCTTTACCGTCGTATATCAGCTGAAATTCACAGGGCTTTTCGGTATCGGCGCTGACCGATAAGGAATACAGACGACACCGTCGGTCGAAGCGGATAAGCTCGAGTGTTAAAACTGAGACTATAGGCTTTCTCTTCAAAGGTGTTTCATCTGCGGTAAGATAACTGTCCTCGTCGCCGTCAAGGGTAAAGCAATATATTAAACCGTCATCATTACGTGCAAAAAATACAGCGTCTCCCTCTGCGGTAAGAGCGGCAATAAAGCTTACGGGAAAGCTCCAGTGATAAAACCCGAGCTTATTGCTTGTGCTCGGATCGAAAACATAGCAGTCCTTGTCGTTGAATATAAGATATTTACCGTCGAAAACAGCGGCAAGACTCGGCTCAAAGGAAAGAGTCTTGGAACAGAGGATAAGTGACAGAGCCGAGTTAGTCTTATATACCGTACCGTTTTTGCAGCAAAAGAAAACGCTGTCGCCCATATGCTTTACGGTGTTGGCGCAAATAGGAGAAGGAAGGGTTATCTGACGGTCTGCAGAAATTGCGGCAAAAGCTACCTTGCCCGAATTTTCAATATTTTTTAATATACCGTCTATATCGTACCGATCCGGTGAAGTCACCTTGGCCGACAAAAGCTTCTGTTTTTTAAAGATCATAAGCCTTCCGTCAAGCGCTGCAATACTTTCAATAGGGGCTAACGGCTCTGAAAATGTCAGCGAGCAGTTTTCGGGAAAGTAGAGCGGATTTTCGGGATCGATCCAGATAAGCTCTTCGGGATAAAGGTCACTGCCCGAAAATACGGTTGATGAGCTTGTGGCTTTGCTGGAATTTGCGGAAATATTGCACATAAGGCTCATAGAGCATACCTTTAGAGAGGACTCGGTACAGTCCTTGGAGGCGGTAATGCAAAGATTGTTTTCGACACCGTAAAAGGACGGAAAATATGGAAAACTGTTGTCATATTCGAAGAAGATGCAGCCTGTTTTTCGGTTACAGCGTATCCTTACAGAGTCTTCGCCTATTAAAGCAGTACCCGATACGTTGCTGTTAGCGGCGATAGTCCATTCGGCGATTACGGCGGGATTGATCCTGAGACTGCATTTTATACTTTCTGAATTCGGAAGAGTAGGCAGCGTAAAAGAGTTGGAATATCCGTCAGAGGTGTAATAGCTGCGAAACCTCCCGTTTAACATATTGAAGGCTTCGAGCTTGCAGGGATCGGATATATTTAGCTCGCTATTAATAAGAGCATTACCTATCAAATCTCCGTGACCGTTCATCAGAACGGTCGGTATGTAGCAGTTGGCGTCTGAGAGAAATAACCAATTTGTCATATCCTCTGACAGTTCATAAATCCTAACCGAGTCGGGCGCATTCCCGTAAACAATACGTGTCAGAAAGTATATTCCGCAGCCTGTTGTTGGCTTGCCCGAATATATAACATACGAAGAGGGGACTCCGAAGGTATACGAGTCGGTGCGTGTGAAAGCAATATATCCGAGATCTCGGCGATCTGTGTCTGAAAAAATGGCTTGAATATGGTAGTTTTTGTTGCTGTAGCCGTCATCCTCTGTAGAAACCGCAAGTCGAGCAGTTTTACCGTCTATGTCTATATAAAGCTCGGTGAGATCAAATTCTGTATAGCCGGCACTAAACTCCCACGGATCAAAAACTATCGGATCAGCCGAAAGCCTCATACCTGGGCGGGTAGCGATATTTTTATCGGTCAGGATCAGATTTTCTGAGGATAACAAAACTTCATCATTAACACTATCCGCGCTTAAAACTATCTGTTTAAATTCTTCGGAGAAGAGGTTATTCTTAAATTTCAAGGCTACCACCACCAAAAAGGGTATTTTTTATTTTAGAAACATTTCCGACAAGCCGTTTTCTTCCGCTGTTATATATCTCATTAAAACCTGAAAGCGAAGCATCGTCACCCTGAAGCAGACTGATAAGCATAGCAACACCGCTTATCAGCACTGTACAGCCGCCTATATGCGAAAAGGAAACATCCTCTGAAAGAGAAACGATTGGCTTCTTTGAAAGGTCATTTAAGATGGTGTTTACAAGTCCGACACCTGCCTTTTTTAAAGACTCATCGGGTGCGGTACCGCTCACAAGCAGAGAAGCCTGCTCTAATACGTCATATGCCTTCATTTTTTATCGCCTCCAGTTGTTCTACAAGGTCATCAGCGTCGGGTACAAGGCCCGACGGCAATCTTTTAATGTATTGTGTCGCTGTTATAGCACCCTTTTCATACAAAGAAGCCAAAAGTGCGGCTGAGTCAGCCTCGTTTTTGCTGACAGCTTCGGTCAGAATTACCGATACTGAAAGCAGAAGCTCACGGTATCTTGCCGCGTCAAACGGGAAATACCAAATGCCGTTTTCGTCATTTATCTTAAGGCTTCTCTTGCCGTACATAGTCACAAAAAACTCCGCCCAGATAAGAGAGATATCCTCAATAAAGCGGTAGTATCGGTTTTTAAGCAGAGCAAGCGGCTGGCTGGATGCCTCGCGAAGCTCTATAATAGCGGAGGTGTTGTGCGCGTCGGTGTCACCGAGGGCGGCATCGGTAGCGCCGCTCTGTGAAAGGGTGTTTGCGATAAGGGCTGATACCGATTCATTGTAGCCGCCTGAGAAGTCGGGCGGATTTATATACCTTATTGCAGAGTCTATCTCTTCGGCAGAGCCCCATACCCTGATTATCTGCCCTGGGTCATTGGTTATGTCCTCGGGTACAAGCTCGCCGTTAACAAGCATAAGCGGCATACCTGTCGTCATAGCCGACCAGACCGACGCGGTTATCATTCGGTTTATGGCTATCTGGTTGGGGATAAGATAGGTGACCTCGCTGTCACCGTAAATGTTATTTGCGCGCGGCTCCCAAGTGAACATCGAAAGGGGATAAACACGTACTCCGATATCCCACTCCTCGCGTACTGTGAATTTTTCGCACACCTTTACTGCAAAAACGTGTATACTGCCGTCGGGCAGACGCTTTTTATAAAGCTTGGTGAGAAGCGTATGCTTCTCAGCCGCCTCATCTTCACCGAGCTCGGGCAGGTCGTTTCTTCCGTGGACTACCGCCTCGTAAAGAATATCTGCCATCGGTTTTCTTTCGGCGAGAATAATATAAGGCTGACTTTGAAGCCTTGTACAGGAGGGGTCACCGAAATAAACATTTTCGGCTCGTATGACCTCGCAGGCGATATCGCCAAGTATAGGCTTTCCGCCCAGCTTGTCGGCATAAAGGCCTGTGCGAACGGTGGGGTCAAAATAGGTGTAGATAAATCCGCTGCCTGCAACATATGCGTTTTTCAGCGCGGCATCCAGAAGCTCGGAAAGGCCGACACGCCTTGCCACCGTATCTCGGTAGGAATTGAGGGCGGAAACCATAAGAGCTGTCTCATTACAGCTTTCAAGCGGAGAATATAGCGCAGAGCCGCGGGCGGCTAAAGCCTTTCTTTCATTTGCTATCGCACGGGCATCGGTCACCGTATCGGGAACACCCTCGGCGGAATATCTGACCGATATTTTTGACGATACAAGCTGTGACATCTTAAAATCGCCTATACGCTTTATGACATTGTGACGCACAAGCGGACGGTCGGATGCACAGGCGGCACCGTACCACTGATCGCCTGCGAAAAATCTTTCGTTTATGGCAGTCTGTTCGTAAAGACCGCGGCTGCCAAGGGCAGATTTGTAGCTTCTCCCTTTGCGGTACTGCTGGAAAATTTTTTCGGGACTGTTAATAACCATCGTTCCTTTCTTTATAAAAATGGGGGCGGAGCTTACCCCACCCCCTTAATGTCATTGAAGACCGAATTAATTAGGCAACCGTTACAACAGCCACCTCACTGTTTACGGTATTAGTACCGTCTGCAGTTACCTTACAGAAGAAGTAGTGCTCACCTGCCGCGAGATCGGTGGGTATAGCCATAGAAGCGGCGGTTGCACCTGCTATTTTAGCGGCGCCCTTGCCTGTTACGGTGTCGGACTTATACCACTGATAGGTCACATTTGCTCCGTTACCTGCTGATGCAGTAACGCTTATTGTGCCCGAAATATTGCCTTCGGTCACAGTGATACCCTTAGGCTGAGAGGACAGTGTGAGAGGGGCAGAGATCCAAGCCCAGATAGACTCGGTTGCTGCTGCCTTTACAAATACATCGTAATAGATACGGTAGTCAAACTTGTAGGCATCAGCCGCGGTGTTCTGCTCGGGAGTGAAGACTCTCATCTTTTCAGTCTTCTTGACAAGGTGAGCGGCGGACTTGGGAAGCACCATCATATAGATAGCGCTGGCGCCCTCTGCAGGGGTAAAGCCGCCGACCGAGTCGTTTTTAAAGTTGTAAGCAGTCTTCATACGCTCGCTGACAACGGGGATAACGGCGATGCCGTTTATTGACTTGACCTTGAGGTTCATCTCGCCCTGCTTGAAGTCGGAAACGGTGATAACTCTGGTCATCTCGTCGCTTGCCATAAGCGCGGCGTAAGCGTTCGAGTCCATAAAGCATACAAGCTCTTCATCATAGCCGGCAACCGACTGTACCTGATTGACAAGCTTTACAAAGGTTTCATAAGGCTTTGCAAGGTCACCGTTTATAAGGTTGCCCTTGCTCTCGGCTGTAGAGCCCAGCTTCGAAAGGGTGTAGGCGTCGCACTCGGGAACGACCTTTGTGCGTACATATTCGCCGAGCACCTTGCCTGCAAGGTTTGCGATACCGGTCTCGTCCATATCCTCACGGTCGATAGTGAGCGAACGCGCGCGGTCCATAGTCATTGTGTAAGAGGTGCCCGAAACCGAAACGGCGCCGTTTGAAAAGCCCGAGTTACGGTCATAGTCGGCAAGTCCCTCGAAGTCAACATCGGGGATGATCACGGTCTTTGCACCTACGAACTTGGTGCGAAGAGCGTTGTCGGCAAAAAAAGCTGTTGCGCTCTTTGCCTCGAATACTCGGTCGAGCTCGCCTGAATACATCTCGGCGGAATTGATTGAATTGATTGACATAAAATTACTCCTTTAATATGTTTATAATGTAAAATCTGCAACCACTGACCTCTGGTCACTGGTCATTGTAAATAGCGGCGAAGCCGCTTATTTCCCCCACACTCCGCGTAAAAACTCTGCGGCGGCGGGGTCCTGTCGGTCGTCTGCCGACAGAGAGCCTGTCGTGGAGTTAGCGACAAAGGTTTGGTTTTGCACCTCCTCCGCGGCGGCTCGTCTTTGTCTGTGCTCGTAAAGAAGGTACTCCAAAAGCAGTCCTGTTCCATTAATTTTTGCGGCTGTTTTTACCTCCTCGGGGAGCATATCGGTCGAGGAAATCTCGGGAAATTCCCTGTTTATACGCTCGATACCGTCGGGTAGCTTTTCTGCACTCAGACCCTTTAGTCTTTCATATTCCTCCGTTATCTGATCGTACTTCATTCCCTTTTGCGCCAGAGCAACGGCAGATTCGCGGTCAAGCTTTATGAGCTCTTTGTTAAACTTGATCTCGAGATAAGTGTCACTCTGTGGATCGGATACGGGTATGGTAGCCTCGATCTCCTTCGGTAAATTTGTGTTTTCGGTCTCTGGTAGGACCGATTCTGTATTTACTTTTTCATCCATAAATGATTTCCTCCAAAAAATTGAATTAATATTGTGATCACTGACCACTGATTTGCTCGGTTCCGTCATAGGTGAGAAATCCGCCTATACCGCGCACATCTCCCGTCCTTTTGACAGAGCGGAGCTGTTTTTGTGCTCGCGGCTTTCGTTTTCCGAGAGCGTACCCCGAAAGAAAGGCTAAAAGCGTGATAAGAAGTATCAAACGTTCCAACCTCCCTTCGTTTCGTAAAAGCTTCTTGTCGGCTGTCCTGCGGTCTTGACATCATAAAATGCGTATCGCAGAGCGTCCATAAGATGGTTGTTCTTATCCTCGGGTGTGTTGGGAAGATTTTTGTCCCAGCAGTAGGAGGAAAGCTCTGACAAGGTGTTTTTGCATTTTGGGTCTACGATGATCCTGTATTCGCTGATGTTCATAATGCCGTTTATAACGCTGTCGCGTCCCTTGACCGACGGCTGAAGTCTCGAGAGACCGAGCCGCCTTAGATCATCATTGGTTTTCGGCTCGGCAGAATCGGCGCGGATACGCTCCTTGCCGTAGCCTTTGGAAATTATCGCCGCCGCGATATCGGAATTCAGCATTTTATGGCGGCAGAACTCATCGAACACATAGATTATGCGGTCGCTTGTGTTCACCTTTATCGCAATAAAGGCGGTCGGGTCGGTGGTGTAGCCGTAGTCGAGTCCGAAAAAAGCCTTCCAGTCCCCTTGCTCGGTGTCGACTGTTCCCTCACACCAGTTCTCATAAACCAGTCCCTCTGCGATACCCCACTCACCAAGTCCTGCGACGGCATATCGGCGGGGATGCTCTGCTTTCAGTCGCTCAAAAACGGCGCGGTCTGTAGAGTCCAGAAACTCGTTTATAAGATAGTTGGTCGAAAATACCGCGGTATCGGGTGAGGGGTTATCGAAAAACCTCGCTTTAAGCCAATGCTTTTCACTCCACGGGTTAAAGGTCAGAGTTGTCTGCTTGAAAAGGCTGTCCGATATCTGTCCTCGCGGTACCGACAGGTCAAGCTTTTCAAAATCTGAAAGCGACTCTATCTCGTAGGCCTCCTCTATCCACACAAAATTGAGATACCCTTTTTCTACAGTGGTAGAAGCCAGCTTTAAAACATCATCAAAGCCGCGAAAAAGTATTTTCTGTCCTGTGGGGATGTAGGTCATCTCAAGAGGGGATACGGTGTTTTTGAACAAGTGAGAAACATTTAATTTTTCCTGCGCCCATTTAAGCTGAGCAAAGGTAGAGTCTCTGTGGGTGTTCATAACCGCGCGGACTACGAGTATGTTGCTGTCTGGGTACTTTAAAAGGCGATATATAAGATTAAGGGCGGTTGTAGTAGATTTTTTGGACCCCTTTCCGCCTTTCAGTACCCGATAACGGCTCTGACAGTTCCAGAACTCGTCATATCCGCCGCCGACAAGTCCTTTAAGACTTACCGATGTCATCGACAAGGGTAACACCTCCCGTAGCCGTCCCTACGCCGATAATGGAGAGCAGCTCCTTTATCGCCGAAAGCTCACCGCTTGCTGCCTTTTTATAAAGCGATGCGGCGATGACCGTCATACGCGTGGGATTTTTTACACTTATATCCATTTCTTTTAGCTTTTCGGTCTCCTCCTTTGAAGCTTTCGTACAGAGCAGCTTTTGCAGCTCGTACGAGAGCTCTTTTTTCTTTTTCAAAGCTCGGCTCACCTCCCGACGCTGATATTGTAGCCAAAAAAATCAGGACATGGGTGGACATAAAACGCGAAAAAACGGACATGAACGGACACGATTTTGAAAAATCAGGACACAAACGGACATAGACGGACATATTTTGAGTGGGAAACTGAAAAATCAGACACGCATTCCCACCTCCAAAAAAAGAGGAGAGGATACTGTTTTGTAAAACTGCAAACAAAAAACAGCCCATGAACACAAGGACTGTTTTATTCGGTGCGATTTAATATTGATTCTATATCCGTTCTCTGCTTAAAAAGAAAAGATATCCCACAGAACAGAGCTGTCTGCAAGATATCTTTCGTTTTTGTTTTTACTTTTGTCTGTGTGAAGCCAAGTCACGCCAGTAGAGCTATTGCTATGTAATCAACCATAAGCGTGATCTGTTATAAGGAGAATAAAAGCTAAACTGATTTATACATTAAATTCATATAAAATGTTATACTTATTGTTCTGGTACGGCATATCATTGCTTAGCTTTGCATAATCGTCCATGGTATTTTTCAGATAAAAAGCAATATAATATTTACCGCTTGTCGACGGGAGCTTGAGATCTGCAGTAATACTGTGCTCAAGAACAGTTGTTGACTTCCAATTATTAGGATCGTGACTGTACCAGGTTTCGGGTTTTCCTGACTTTACACTCGAAACAACATTATAGTCTTCGTCAAGAATCATAAATCCGCTTTCAAGGTTAAAGGCTGCCGCAAAGCCGAAGTTTTTAAGGGTCATATTAGCTAAAATAGTTGCGCCCTTTTTGAACTCACCGTCAAGAACCATATTTTGAGCTGCGACCTTATATCCTAAATGGTCACGTATAAACTCATACGGATTTCTTTCGACAACCTTTCCGTCATCATCATAAAACCATGCACGATCGTAAATGATTCCGTTTTCATCAAGCCAATCCATAGTTACGCGCTCGTTATCGATCCATTTTTGCATAACCGAATCGGTAGCAACATACTTTCCGTTTTCATTTTTTTGGGATTTAAACGATGATGTTTCAAGATAGCTGTTCCAGTGGCTGAGTGTCGTATAGCGGTGGTGAGCCAACTCCTTAATAACTTCAAGACCGACGGGTTCTTTGCCGATGGCTGTGGTTGAACCGTTATGGTACATTTCGCCTGATTGCGGTGTGTAAGCACCTGTTTCGCAAACGTATGTCCATGCTTTTGTGCCCACTCTGTAACCACCTGAATTCCAACCATTGCGCTTTTGCTCGCCGAAGCAAGCGTCATTATTGAATCCGATATAAGATGCATACTTATAGTCAGGATCGTTCTTGAGAAGATCTAATTTATATTGGGGCATTCGGCAGGAATAATAAAGACCGTTAGGCACACAAAGCTTTTCGACCACGGCTTTTATTATTGTGTCATAATTAACGACAGGGTACTGATAGTTATAAGCCATCTCACCGCCTGAGCCGATAAATCCGCTTGACATTTTATGAATGACAGAAGCGTTTTTCTTGATGAAGGGGGCTAACTGATCGATATGTCCAAGCATTATCTTTTCCGATGCGCCAACCTTCTCATGCTCGGCGCGGTTAGCACTGCTTATGGTCCAGTTAAGCTGAACCATGTGATATCCAAGTCGGAAAAGAACCTTTACCCCGCGGGTCTTACATTTATCGATGAAAGCTTGCAGGACATCCAGCACCTCATCGGGAAGAACCTTGGTTTTTCCGTATGAAGACAACTGAATTTGAACTAATATAAGCTTGCAGTGATAATCGGTTTTTACGGTTTTGAAGTAAATGTTTTCAAACATATAATCAAGAGCTTCATCGCGGCTCTCTTTATCTAGATTTGCATACACGTAGCGAACGTCGTGCTTGCCGTTGCACTTAGAGCTGGTATTTAACACGGGTTTGCCGTTTTTAATCGAGATAAGGTCACAGGTGTTAGAGGTTTTTGAAGGGTCGTCAGGATCGGGATGATTTGCATATATGACTACAGGCATAGTTGTACGGTAGCCCCTATCGGGATTATTATAAAGGAGAATATCGTTGCTTCTTCCTGCAATTGTACCGACTGCATTGGCGTTATGGATACGGAAGTCTCCGGCGCTAAGCGGCTTAAATTGCACTAACTTAGTGTAGGGATCTATGTTCTCTACTGTTGTGGAGCTTGTAGAGATTTCCGGAGAAGATGAATTGTCAGACGAATTATCTGCCGACAAATTTCCTTCAGAAGAACCGTCCGCACTGCTGAGCGACGATGCGGCCTCAGAAGAGGATGAATCGTTACCGCAACCTACTGTGCCTACCGATAATAGTATTATAAGCGAGAGAAATAAAGCAGTAAAACGTAGATAAAACTTCATATTTGCACCTCTTTATAATTTTTTTAAATTATATTATCTTAACTAGTATAAAAAGTATATACAAAATACACGCAAAACTTTGCACAATAAACGAATACGTATGTTAAAAACTACAGCATTGTACAATTAATCAAAGTCATTTTATATCTAGGTTTTTTCTGTATTTTAAATAATCCTCAAGTATCATTACAGCGGCGACAGCGTCGACCGTTTGCTTGCGTTTTTTGCCTCGGGTATCGGTATAATTCAGGGCGGTGTGAGCCGAAACGGTAGTACAGCGTTCGTCCCAGAGCACCGTTTCAATATCGCTTGAGCTCTTTATCTTTTCGGCTATTGCGGCACACTCTTTTGCACGCTCACCCTCGCTGCCATCCATATTTTTCGGATGTCCCACTACTATCAGCTTGGCGCCGAGCTCTTTTGCCTTTGCTGCCACCTTTTCTATGAGCCTTTGTTCGTTGTATTCAGTGATGACCTCTTTCGGAAAAGCGAAGCCCTCGCCCTCGTCGCTGAGCGCGATTCCTGTCCTTGCCTTGCCTAAGTCTACCGACATTATCTTCATACTATTCATCCTTTGCAGATAGCAGTCTGCTCGTCCTCTTCAAATCCTCGGGCAGGTGAGAAGCGTCGTTTGCATATTCAAGACGGATACCGTTTTTATCGCAAACGAGAAGAGAAACAGCTGTATTTATTGACCACGGTGTATAAGCTAGTTTTTCTATATCACCAAAGGTCAGGCGGCACATCAGAGCACGGATAGCGGCACCGTGGGATGCCACAACAACCGTTTTGCCCTCGTTTTCGGGGTTGTCTGCGATCATTTTTATGCCCTGCCAGATCCTCTCATAAACGTCCCGAACTCTTTCGCCTCCCTCGGGCTCGAAGTTTTGCGGCTCATTGTCCCAAAGGTACCAAAAGTCGGGATAGGTCGAGGACATATTCTCAAAAGGCATAGCCTCCAAAACACCCACATTTTGTTCGATGAAATGTTCATTCCGTATTATCTCTATGTTTCTGTCGCCTACTGCAGCCACGGCGGTTTTGTATGCGCGTATAAGAGGAGAGGAGTAGGCTTTATCGATTTGCATATCGGAAAAACGCTCCTTCAGATATTCAAGCTGTTTTGCACCGTCGTCGGTTATATCGCAATCGGTATGGCCTTGAAAGGATTTTTTAAGGTTACCTGCCGCCTCACAGTGTCGTATAAGATAAATTTTAATCATTATTATGCACCTCGCATACAAAAATTATATACCATCGGAATAAATTTTACAAGGTGTAACTATTGAAAAAACGTCGAAAAGGTGGTATTATCTAGAATATTAAATCTCAGAGGTGACAACAATGATAAAAAGATATCTTAACAGACTTTTTATTGACGGACTTTCGGGTATGGCGTCAGGACTTTTTGCGACCCTTATTATAGGTACTATAATCGTACAGGTGGGTACCATAATCGGCGGAACAATAGGCGCTTATCTGGTTGCTATCGGAGGCTTTGCAAAGACCATTACAGGTGTCGGAATCGGTGTGGGAGTAGCCGCAAAGCTCGGCGCTTCACCGCTCGTTACGGTATCGGCAGGTGTCGCTGGTATAATCGGTGCGTTCCCGACTATCGAAAAGGCTACCTTTACTATGGGTGTTCCGGGTGAGCCGCTCGGCGCTTTCGTTGCAGCCTACATCGCTATAGAAATAGGCTCGATAATCTCGGGCAAGACGAAGGTCGATATAATTGTTACTCCGCTCGCGTGTATTCTTGCAGGCGGAATTGCAGGAGTTTTCCTCGGAAAGCCGATATCCGGCTTTATGAGCTGGATAGGCTCTATCGTTAATTTCGGTGTTGAACAGCAGCCCATCTTACTGGGAATAATCGTATCTGTGGTAATGGGAATAGCACTTACTCTGCCCATCTCCTCTGCGGCTATCGGTGTTTCGCTCGGACTTTCGGGTCTCGCCGCGGGTGCTGCAGTCGCAGGTTGCTGTGCGAATATGGTAGGCTTTGCCGTAGCCTCCTACCGCGACAATAAGTGGGGAGGACTTATCTCTCAGGGTATTGGAACCTCTATGCTTCAGATGCCGAATATTGTAAGAAAACCTATAATATGGCTACCCGCTATCATCGCTTCGGCAATAACGGGGCCGCTTTCCTCTGCACTTTTCGGTATTGTTTCCACCCCCACAGGCTCTGGTATGGGAACAGCAGGCCTTGTAGGCCCCTTTGAAACATATTTTGCAATGACCGCGACAGGTGTTCCTGCAGGTCTTGCTCTGCTTGAAATAGCTATTATGCATTTCATCCTTCCCGGAGTTATCGCGCTTGGCGTTGCCGAAGGTATGAGAAAGCTCGGCTGGCTCAAAAGCGGCGATATGAAGCTTAGCTGATGACTAAAAAAGAACGCGCCGCACAGGCGGTAGAGCTGCTAAAACGGGAGTACCCTGACGCGATATGCTCTCTTCAGTATTCGGACCCGTTTCAGCTTCTTTGTGCAACACGTCTTTCGGCTCAGTGCACCGACGCGAGGGTAAATCTGGTAACTCCCGCCCTTTTTGCAGAGTTTCCGACTGCAGAGGCGATGTCCAAAGCGAATGTGGAAAGGGTGGAAGAGCTTATAGCCTCCTGCGGTCTTTATAAGACCAAGGCTCGGGACCTTATAGAAATAGGGAAGGGAATAACCGAGCGTTTCGGCGGCAGAGTGCCAGATACTATCGAAGAGCTGACAAGCCTTTCGGGTGTCGGCAGAAAAACGGCAAATCTCGTCGTAGGCGACGTTTACGGCAAGCCTGCCGTTGTGACCGATACGCATTTTATAAGGATAGTAAACCGAATTGGACTTACCGATAAGACCGAGCCGTTCAAGGTGGAGACCGAGCTGAGAAAGCTTCTCGACCCCTCACAGTCCAATGATTTCTGCCATCGCACCGTACTGCACGGAAGAGCGGTATGCACCGCTCGCAAGGCTTTCTGTGAGAAATGCATTTTAAAGGATATCTGTAAAAGGGTAAATGTAAAATGACAGCTGATATTTATTCAAGAACATCGGCGTTGCTTGGTGTTGACGCTGTAGAAAAACTTAAAAACGCGCGTGTTGCCGTTTTCGGCGCAGGCGGAGTCGGCTCTGCGGCTATAGAGGCACTTGCCAGAAGCGGAGTCGGAAACATAGATATTTTTGATCACGATGTGATATCACCCTCAAACCTTAACCGTCAGCTTATGACACATAGCGGCAATATAGGTGCCTCTAAGGCTGAGACTGCGGCAGAGCGCGCTAAACTTATAAACCCCAACGCTGATATCACCGCGCATGAGCTTTTTTATCTGCCCGAAACAGCCGATACAGTCGACATTTCAAGGTTTGACTATATAATCGACGCTGTAGATACTCTCACTGCAAAGTTAGAGCTTGTCTGTCGCGCCGTGGCGGCAGGAATACCGATAATCTCCTGTATGGGCACGGGTAATAAACTGGATATAACAAGGCTCAGAGTCAGCGATATTAAGAAAACTGAGATATGTCCGCTTGCCCGAAGAATGAGAAAAGAACTGAGAAACCGCGGTATTGAGGAGCTGCGCGTCGTGTGGTCTGATGAAAAGCCACAAAGCGCAGAGCCGACAGGTGAGCAAAAGGGTGACCGTCCCGCGCCCGCAAGCGCGATATTTGTTCCCGCTGCGGCCGGACTGCTTATGGCGAAGGAAGCTATAATGACATTGAAGCATCAGTAAATAAGCAGAGGAGGAGTATCCGAACCCGATTTTTACCTCTGCTTAAACTAAAATCCCCGATATGCATCAGCATAATCGGGGATTTTTAATGATAGTAAATCTGTCAGCCTAATAATAAATGCAGGAGATAAGGTTATAGCCGAAAGAGCTTGAAGTATTTGTCTTGAATATAGAACGACAATCATACTCGTAGGTATAGCCCTCGTGAGAGAGGATAGTGAGTACCGAGTCGGTATAAATATAATCACCGTCAATCTCTATAGAGATGACCGTATGGTCGTAGATCTCAAATCCGCGGGGGATTATGAAGATATGACCGTCTTTTTGCGGAAAGTCCGGATTTACGGCATAATCCTCAAGAGTGATGCCGTACATATTATAGATAAAACCTTCTACGATGTCTGCTTTTATGAAGCCGTCCTCGTCGCCTCTGTCGATAAGAGCGATCATAGAATTGTTGACCATTTCGTATGTGCTGTCAAAATCACGGTTGTATACGTTGTTGTGATCAAGCATATTTTCAAGACGTGCGGTAAGCACCCTTTCATCATCGACAACAGGAGCTTTGGTGCTTATCTCGACAGTGTCGGCGGGCATCTCTGCAGATTCCTCGCCCGAAACGGTAAAGCCGCAGGCAAGAACCATAAACAGAGCTAAAACAACACCTAAAACTTTAAATTTCATACTGATCACTTCCTTGTTATTATTATATAAACAAGGAAGAAAAAAATCGTTAAAATGCGATTACGATTAGGTCACAATCCTGTTACAACAGGTTACGAAATTTTAATTTTTAAAGTTCAAAGCACTCATTATTCTGTGGGCATTTTCGGTAAGATCGCCGCTTTCACATTCTACCGTTACATCGGCATACTTTTCATAAAGCGGAGCGCGGTCGTTGTAAAGCTCTGAAAGCGAGCTTCCGTTTTTAATGATAATGCCGCGGGTAGAGAAATTTGTTATCCGTTTTTCAATTTCACTAAACGGTACTTTTATATATACCACTGTTCCGATGCTTTTCAAATGCCGCATAGCCTCATCGCAGTAAACCGCGCTGCCGCCTGTGGCAATAACGGCTGAACAGACATCTATTTCACGGTTGACCCTGTTTTCAAGCTTTAAAAAATAATCCTTGCCCTTTTCATCAATTATTTCGTAAAGCCTTTTACCCTCGCGCTCCTGTATCAAAAGATCAGAGTCGATAAATTTAAGTCCTGCCATTTTTGCGAGAAGTACGCCGACCGTGCTCTTACCGCAGCCCGGCATACCTATTAATATAATATTGTTCATAAAACGACCCCATTTCAGAATAATTTTAAAACAAGTGATAAACAATGTCAATTCATTATTGACTAATAAGCCCCAAACGGATAAAATATAAATAGAACGATGAATGGAGATTTTGATATGGAAAATTATAATAAAGAAGAACTCGGCTATGAGCCCGATTTGATTTCCCTTACCGATGACGACGGAGTTGAGTATAACTTTGAGGTCATCGATGCTATTGAATCTGACGAGGGCAGATATCTCGCAATGCTGCCGCTTTTTGACGATCCCGAAAAGATGCTTCAGGACAGCGGAGAGCTGGTAATAGTTAAGGTCGGAGAAGAGGACGGTGAGGAGTATTATTACGAGATAGAGGATGACGACGAATATGACTTCGTTGCCGATGCCTTTATTGAGCGTCTGGAAGATTTTTATGAGATATCTCAGGACGAATAAAAGATAAGAAAAGATAAATACTGTTAACATCCTAAACTGTTTCGGTATACAATGACCATTATAACCCTACAACCATCTTTCACAACGTGAAAGATAATACTGAAAAGATAAATATCCTACCCTGTTCGCGGACGTTTTGCATTTATAACCCTACAACCTTTTAAACGGGAGTTCGGCTCGGTCGGCGGGTATGCAGGCCTCCCGAGGTATTGAAAGATATACTCTTGGACGTTGGAAGCACAAAACCGAACGGAGAACACCCACCTGCTTAAAGCAGGTTATTATCTGCTCGATACGGCAGGGTGGGAGCAACAAAAAAAGGGGCTGTCTCACTAAATCAGAGAGACAGCCTATTATCATTATTGTTTTGAAAGAGTTGTACAAATTCGAAGTTGTTTAAATATATATCTATGAGTTTCAACTCCTACATATTTTTATAATTCGTCTGCATAGCAGACAGCGAACTTATTACATTTTACTTTTTGATTATTACTTCAAAAATTCCGAGAACTTTGAGGGAAGAGTGAAGAGGTAATAGGTAAGAAGTAAAAAATTCCCCGAAACAAGTTCGAGGAATTTTTTGGTGCACCTGAGCATTCTATAATCGAACCGTTTACCTCTTTTAGAGTTACGGTTTTGTTTGCTTCTTTATAATTAAATGTTATGACCAATTTGTCGTCGTAGAGATATACGGCGTTTACAAAAATGTCAATCAGTCTCTGTTTGTGTTCCTTCGTTTCTGAGCTCATGTTCTGAATATGCTTGAGCCATAATACTAAGCCCTCTTTCGTGATTGTGGGCTTCTTCATTTCTTCCTTGATGAGCTTTAATTTAATCTCA
>JAZNTG010000070.1:0-14612 GCA_045591645.1 Acutalibacteraceae bacterium
GACTACCGGGTTGATAGGCAGCATGTGTAAGTGTGGTGACACATTCAGCTAGGCTGTACTAATAGACCGAGGGCTTGACCTTTTTCGTTCCTCAATGGTTTGCTAACATTCATCTTTGTTCAGTTTTTAAGGTGTGATTAAAGATTTGCACCATTAGCTCAGTTGGTAGAGCACCTGACTCTTAATCAGGGTGTCCCGGGTTCGAGTCCCTGATGGTGCACCACTTAGTTAAAACCAGCAATCAGCTGTTTTTATAAAGTACGCCTCGTGCGTATGATATGTGGCCCGTTGGTCAAGTGGCCTAAGACTCCGGCCTCTCACGCCGGCAACACGAGTTCGAATCTCGTACGGGTCACCACATTTTTCAAATGAATAATTTAGGTATGAGCAGTATATACTGTTTATATAGTTGGTGCCGATGGCGGTAAGGGTCCACCCGTTCCCATCCCGAACACGGAAGTTAAGCTTACCTGCGCCGAAGATACTTGGCGGGCAGCTGCCTGGAAAAATAGGACGGCGCCAACACTTATATTCCTCGTTAGCTCAGTCGGTAGAGCGCGCGGCTGTTAACCGCGTTGTCGTTGGTTCGAGTCCAACACGGGGAGCCAGAAAAAACTCCTTGTTCGAAAGAACAAGGAGTTTTTTCAGTTATATTCGCCTTTCGGCGAGTTATATTGAGCTTCGCTCAGTTATATTTGCTTCGCAAGTGATATTCGCTTCGCGAGTTTTAAAATGCGAATATAATATCACTTTTGCGTAAGCAAAAATATCACTATGCCGCAAGGCATAATATCACTCTGTGCAAAGCACAGAATATCACTAATATCTTGCGCCTCCACCGCTTTTATGATATAATACACTTAAAGGTTGGTGATGATATGGCATTTAAAACTAATCCATATTTAGAAAAAATAGAAAAGAAACACCCGAAATTATTTTTTGTAATAAGCTTAATTGTTTCGGTGTTAGTTTTACTTTTTGGTTTGTGGTATCTATTTGAGTTCAAAGAAGATATAAATGAAGATAAAACAGTTCCCATTATATTTATTGTTTTAGGAGCATCAGGTTTAATTTCTACATTACTTTTGAATTTTTTTAAAAAATAGAGAAAATCCTCGGTTTTCGTCCAGTTCTTTTTCGGACCCGAAAGACAAAGCCCCAAGGACGATAAGTTCTTGGGGCTTACTTCTTACCTATTACCTCTTCACTCTTACCTCAACCAAAAACTCCACGGGATTTTTGTGAAGTAATAAGTAAAAAGTAATAGGTAATAAGTTCGGTGTGGCTTCGCCACGGATTATAAATGCAAGGTTTACCCCTTGCGGTGTCACCGCTTTTATGATATACTAAACCCAAGGCGGTGATGATATGTCCTTGCAAACAATTGAAATAAATTCAGTAAAAATTTCATTTGATAAAGATAAAACAAAAGAATATCGCACAGATTTAAATAAACCTTGTGATTGTCAAGATTGCAGAAATTATTATAAGCACATAGAGGAAAACAAGGGACTTCTTGAGTTTCTATGCGGATTTGGAATTGATTATAATTGTACCGAAGAAGTGTTTTCTTGGGATTTAGAGAATTATAGTGATACTTTGATTCACCATGAAGGGTATTATGGTGTTTTCGGTAAAATTGAAGGCGATGAATTTGATTTTGAAAAGTTTGGTGTAAAAATCACCTTTCAAAAAGGAGCCACCGTACCGTGTGATAGAACAGGAGAGTATTTTTGGATATGTATTGAAAGTGATTTTCCTTATATCCTTGATGAAGAAAGAGAATCACCTGTTTCTTTTTCACGAAAAATGCAATTTTTAAATTTCATTGGTAAAATTTAAACTATATTCAAGAAAAAATAAAGAAAATCAGGTTTTTCACCCAGTTCTTTTTCGGACACGAATGACAAAAATCCCGTTCACGTAAGTGGGCGGGATTTTTACTTCTTACTTCTTCACTCTTACCTCAACCAAAAACTCCACGGGATTTTTGGGAAGTAATAAGTAAGAAGTAATAGGTAATAAGTTCGGTGTGGCTTCGCCACGAATTATATATACAACGCTCCGCATTGATTTGTTCCTGTTTTTATGTTATACTACACATAGGCGGTGATTGTATGAAAAAATATTTAGTTATAATTTTTAGCATTTTCTTTATTTTTGTAATGACTTCGTGTGATACAAAAAATACTGATTCTAGTACAAGTAATATTTCACAAGACACAAATACAAGCAATACTGTTTACGAAGAAAATGAATCTGGGAATGTGAGTGAAGTTTCTTCATTAGGTTCCAGTTCGCTAAACAATACAAATAATACTTCAAATCAATCCACACAAAATAATTCATCACAATTTGAGCCTGTTCAATCAAAAGAGCCTGTAAGTTCAAATAACAATAGTGTTGACAGTGAGCCTATTGAAGATGAACTTGTTGGAATTAATAAATTGCGAGTGGATTATGACCTAGGAACCTGTCGAAACTTAAGCGGAAATGTCTCGGTTGTTTTGTTTTATATGGATGATTTTGAAAGCAGTTGGACACCAGAAGAAATAACAAATTTCACCGATAATGAAGTAAAACCTGGATTGGCTTTTTTGGAGAAAGAAGCAAAATTACATGGTGTAGAATTGAACTTGAGTATAAAACAAAGTTATTCATCTATCTTTTATGATGATGAAGTAATAGTAAGCACAAAAGCGACAGGACTTGCAACGATTGATGTGATTAGTCAAGCCGCGTATAGTTTGAATTATGCATCAGATAAAGAAATGCTTGCCGACTTTAAATCCCAATACGGTACCGAGGTAGTTTGCTTTACAATATTCAATAAAAACGGCACTGCGTATGCAATTAACCCAAAAAGGGGCGCGAATTTGGAAGTTGAGGAACATTGCATCGTTTTTGCTTATGACTTAAATTCTAATCGTAATGACCCAATAGGTTCACAGTCATCTATCGTTGCTCACGAAATGTTGCATCTCTTTGGCGCAGAGGATTTTTATACAACAGTCGATAGAAAAGCTCTGGCGAGAAAATATTATCCTGCCGATATTATGCTAGGAGCAAATTATTATATAATCACTAATAACATAGGTGATGCCACCGCATTTTATATAGGTTGGAGTGATGAAGTTCCCGATGTTCTCTATAATGAGAATTGGTAGGAAAAGAATCTTATTTTACTCGGTTTTCGCATAGTTCTTTTTCGGGCACGAGAGCCAAAAATCCCGTTCACGTAAGTGGGCGGGATTTTTACTTCTTACTTCTTACCTCTTCACTCTTACCTCAAAATGAAATAAGCAATGGGATTTTTGGGAAGTAATAAGTAAGAAGTAATAGGTAATAAGTATTGCGCCTTTGCCACTTTTATGCTATACTACACCCAAGGCGGTGATTATATGAAAAACAAAACCCCTCATCCAGAGCGATATTATTATGCTTCGTTAATATGTTTGATTTTGCTTTTTTTGAACTATTATCGTACTGATGGTTGGACGGGTGATAAGCCGTTTTCAGAATTTGCCGGGCGAGATTGGCAATTACTTGCCATTTTTTTAATTGAAGAGTTTATTATTATTTGCGCTATGGTAGTATGTTGGCTTTTAGGTAATAAAAATACTAAAAAGCGAACGGCAATGTTTATCGAGCAATGGGAAAAAGATAAATATTCAGGCATTAAACTTGGTGATTATGATTATGTATGGTTTGATTTTTCCAATACTGCACGAGCTTTAATTTTGAAACAGGATAATCAGTTTAAGTTGTATGTTCAAGGGTATGATGAACACACTAGAAATTGGGAAACAGTTGGATGGGTAAGTGTTTATGATAGTTTAGATGCGGTAAAGAGAGCGTTGTACTACGAATGTGAATTTTATTGTGAAGAAAATGTCGAATTAGATGAAATACATAAAGAAGAATAAATTTTAAGAAAATCCTCGGTTTTTCACCCAGTTCTTTTTCGGACACGAATGACAAAAATCCCGTTCACGTAAGTGGGCGGGATTTTTACTTCTTACTTCTTACCTCTTCACTCTTACCTAAAAAGTCCTTGTGGCTTTGGGAAGTAATAAGTAAGAAGTAATAGGTAATAACTTCGGTGTGGCTTCGCCACGGATTTATATGCTTGCTGCTCCGCCGCTTTTATGCTATAATACACTGGAGGCGGTGATTTAATGAGAAGAATATGTTGTATTATTTTAGCTTTGGTTTTAGTTTCAACGCTGACTGCTTGTAGTTTTGATGAAAATACAAGATTAAATAATAATGAGGTGAGACAAATGTCTTTATTAGAGTATTTACAGAATAATATTTCAATTAATAATACGGTAGACGAAATTATAAATGTATTTGAGGAAATGTGCAAAACTCCAATAGAAGAAGATCTTTTATTGCATGAATACGGTGTTTATGATTTCACGGGTGAGGATTTATTTTACTATGATTTAGTAAGACAATATCCTGATGGTGAAGGAGAATATTATCAGCTCCGAGTAAGTCTTATGTTCTCTCCCGATGAAGAAAATCGTTTGCTTAATGATACTTTATGGAGTGATTATACTAACGAAAATTTCTTTGACTATATACGCAAGTCATCTGCATATGGTTATGCAAAAAATCATAAGATTAAGTCTATTGATATAAGGGTAGATCAAACTTAATGGTTTTTTAATATTACAATTGAAAATCTCAGTTTTCAGGCGCATTTAATTTGTGCCATTAAGTTCAAACGTCCCAAAAAATCTCGTTCCGAAGAACGAGATTTTTTTATCCATTGCGAAAGCAATGGCATATCATCACGCATTAGCGCGTATATCATCAGAGGCGGCACGCCGTTGTTGTATCTCATCGTGTTTTTTGAGATTAAGAGACTAATAAATAAAAATATAATAGTCTTAATTTAATTGCAGATAATATAAAAGAGGTGAGAGGATTGAGCGTTCTTGCAGATATATTTGACGTTTTAAAAAAGACAGATGAGATACCCGCTCGGTTTGGTGCATTCCATACATTCTCACTTATAATGACCGTTGCGGCAACAATTGTTGTTTGCCGTATATTTAAAAATCCAAGCGAAAGAACGGTACGTCAGCTTTTACTTGTCATATCTGTTGCCGTTATCATTCTTGAAATTTATAAGCAAGTGATCTTCAGTCTTGAGTTTGAGCAAGATCGCTTTATATTTAATTATAAATGGCACATTTTTCCGTGGCAGTTCTGCTCTACACCAATGCTTGCAGGGCTCGCCGCCGCTCTGATCAAAAACAAAAGCATACATTATATGCTCTGTTGCTATCTGGCATCTTACGGTCTTGTTGCGGGAATTCTTACAATAGCTACAGGCTCATCGCTGTTTTCTAATATTATCGGAATAAATATCCAGACTATGGTATGTCACGGCTCAATGGTGGTAATAGGTGTATTTTTGCTCTCGAACGGATATGTAACGGCTGATAACGAATCCTTAAAAGCCGCAATACCGCCGTTTTTGGCGGGCGCAGTTATCGCAATGGTGTTAAACCAAGCAGCATATCTAACGGGAATACCCGAGGGAGAGGTTTTTAATATGTATTTTATCAGTCCGTATTTCCCCGAAGACCAACCGCTTCTGACTCCGATAAGAAGGCTTCTGCCCGATCCTATATTTCAAATCGTTTATCTCACCGGATTCACCGTCCTTGCGCGTCTTGCCCTCACGCTTTTCGGACGGCTGCGCCGCCACCGCCTACTGATCACTGAACACTGAAAAAAACACCCCTCTCGGGGTGTTTTTTCTATACTTGGTATCCTTTTTCGATTATTGCGTTTACGATGCTGTCGACCGAAGCACGGCAAAGCTCATCGCTTTCGGCTTCGCACATGACGCGGATCACAGGCTCAGTACCGCTCTTTCTGAGAAGTATTCTGCCGTTTGAAGCAAGTTTCTGTTCGGCAGATTCCTTTGCGGCAATAACGTCGGGATCATTCATCACAGCATCCTTATCAGCGACCTTTACATTTTTGGTAAGCTGGGGATAGATGGTGAGACCGTCCGAAAGCTTGGAAGCGGGGAGCTTTGAGTCGCAAAGCACATCCATTATCTTGATAGCTGTTATAAGTCCATCACCTGTAGATGCGTACTTTGAGAAGATAATGTGACCCGATTCCTCACCGCCCAGCGTGTAGCCGTGCTGTGAGATAGCTTCATAAACATATTTGTCACCGACATCGGTTTTAACGTAGCTTATACCCTCGCGGTCGAAAGCCTTGTAAAGGCCCATATTGGACATAACAGTCGTAACGACAGTATCCTTGGCGAGTTTATCACGGCTTTTAAGGTATTTTCCGCAAAAATACAGTATATGGTCACCTGTAAGCACACTGCCGTTTTCATCAACTGCAAGACAGCGGTCGGCGTCACCGTCGAAGGCAAATCCTATATCAAGTCCGTTATCACGAACGAGCTGACACAGATTCTCTATATGGGTCGAGCCGCAGTCGCGGTTTATATTAAATCCGTCGGGATGGTTACCGATAACATAGGTCTTGGCACCGAGGGTGTCGAAAATGCTCTTTGCAAGCATCCAGGTACTGCCGTTCGAAGCGTCAATGCCTATTTTCATATCCTTGTAGGAATTGCGCGCTAGAGAGATAATATAACCTGTGTAGCGGTTTCTGCCCATAGCATAGTCAACGGTACAACCAATGTTTTCTCCGCGCGCGAGAGGAATTTCGGGTGCATTTCCGTCAAGATAAGCTTCAATATCAAGAATTATTGATTCGCTCATCTTTTCACCGCGGTTGTTTATAAGCTTTATTCCGTTGTCATAGTAGGGGTTGTGACTTGCAGATATCATAATTCCGCAGTCAAAATCCTCGGTACGTACAACATAAGCTACGCTAGGCGTAGTTGTAACGTGAAGCAGATAAGCGTCAGCGCCGCTGGAAACAAGACCTGCAACCAAAGCGTATTCAAACATATAGCTTGAGCGTCTGGTATCCTTGCCGATAACTACGCGGCACTTATGTTCCTTTCCGTAGTGCCAACCGAGGTATCTGCCTATTTTAAAAGCGTGCTCAACGGTCAGTACGACGTTTGCTTCACCGCGGAATCCGTCGGTTCCGAAATATTTACCCATAATTATTTCTCCTATTCTACGGTTACGCTCTTTGCGAGGTTGCGAGGCTTATCTACATCAATTCCTAAATGGAGTGAGAGATAGTAGGCCATAAGCTGAGCTACTGTGGCGCAGGTTATGGGCATAAACAGCTCATTTACAGGCGGCAGAGCGATAACAGTATCGGCAATATCGGAGGGGAAGGAGAGACCTTCGCGTGTGATGAGAAGAAGGTTTGCACCACGCGCCTTAACCTCTCTGATATTGCTTATCATTTTTTCAGAAACAGAGCCCTGAGTCATAACGGCGCATACAGGCGTGCCGTCGGTGACAAGCGATATGGTTCCGTGTTTTAATTCGCCAGCGGCATA
Organism: Acutalibacteraceae bacterium; assembly: GCA_045591645.1. GTDB lineage: Bacteria > Bacillota > Clostridia > Oscillospirales > Acutalibacteraceae > SFWF01. The sequence continues at coordinate 7,472 of JAZNTG010000070.1, forward strand.
GGCTTCGCAATGAATGTAGGATATCTCCTTACACTTCAGCGCTGCCTCTGAGCAGAGCGCATTGTCAATGCCTCTGCCGATAAAGAAAATGCTGTTCGAATCCTTGAAATTCATAGCTATCTCTGAGAGAAGCTCGGCCTTTTCTATGACCGAAGTTACCGCCTTCGGAAGCTCGTTCAAAAGCTCCTCAGTAAGAGCGGAGGTAGAGGCATTATCCAACCTTCCGACCGAATGAGCAATATGGATAGCGATAAGATAAAGCAGAGCGCACTGTACCGAATATGCCTTGGTTGAAGCAACCGCTATCTCAGGTCCGCAAAGGGTGTAAATAACACTGTCGGACTCTCGCGCTATGGCAGAGCCTGCTACGTTTACAACACCTAGCACAGGTATACCTTTTTCCTTTGCAAGCCTTAAAGCCGCAAGGGTATCAGCCGTTTCGCCCGACTGTGAAATAACTATAACAAGATCGTCGGGGGAAAGTATCGGATCGTTGTAACGGAATTCCGAAGCCAGCTCAACGCTGACGCAAATTCTTGCAAGGCTTTCTATTGCAAATTTAGCAATAAGACCGGCATGATAAGCTGTGCCGCATGCAACAATGTGGATACGGGAATATTTTTTAATACGCTCAGGAGTCAGCAGATCGGATTCAAAATGCGGCATTCCGTCCTGAATTCTCGGTCTGAGTGTCTTGATGAGCGCTTCGGGTTCTTCGTGGATCTCCTTTATCATATAAAACGGGAATCCGCCCTTTTCTGCTTCTTCTCGGCTCCATACAGCTGTTTCAAACTCGCGTGTGACAACCTCACCGTTTTCATCAAAAATGGTTACAGAGTCGGCTGAAACCTCCGCGACCTCGCCCTCGAGGGGACGTACAAAGGTTTTTGTATAGGAAAGCACCGCCGAAATATCAGAGGTGATAAAGGCGCCGTCAGGCGATACCGCTGCAAGCATAGGGTTATCACGTCTTATACCGAATATTTTATTGGGATAGTCCTCAAAAACTACTGCGATGGCATAGGAGCCGCGGAATTCCTTTGCCGCTGCCCTAAGAGCCTCAACAGGGTTGTTAGTCTTGCCGTACTGGCGGTCAATAGCCTTAGCAGCAACCTCTGTATCGGTCTCGGAAACAAAGGAATAGCCATCTGCTTCAAGCTCCGCTTTAAGCTCGGCATAATTTTCAATAATACCGTTATGAACGATATATAATCTGTCTGTTCCGTGTGGATGTGAATTGATATCGCTCGGCTCGCCGTGTGTTGCCCAGCGTGTATGACCTATACCGCAATTGGAAAACAGCGCAGGATCTACCTTTTGCTTTAAAATATCGATCCTACCCTTGGTCTTGATACACGAAAGAGAGCCGTTTTCAAAAAATGCAATACCTGCAGAGTCATAACCTCTGTATTCAAGGGCAGAGAGTCCGCCCAGTAATCTCGGCAGTGCGTTTTCACTGCCTGTGTAACCAATAATTCCGCACATAGTATTTCTCCTTTAGAAATATCGCGGGACAATTTTTATGTTAATTATCCTTTAGTTATGCTTTTGTTTGTTTGTACATAACCTTACGACCAAAGATATATAGCCGAAGAAGCACCCGCCGAATGTTCGATAACTTCTTTCCTCGTCACCGCAAAATATTTGCAGTCTGGCGCTTTTGTTTAATTTTGTCCCGCAATTGTTTATAATTAGTTTTTTTATATTTTTTTTACAATATTATCAGATGCCTTAAAAATCGAACTTTCAGGCACAAAGCCTCGCACGCGAGACAGGGGATAAATATTAGAATTTCTGCCGATAACAGTTCCCGGACAAAGAACGCTGTTACAGCCTACTTCAACATAATCTCCGACCATTGCGCCGAACTTTTTAAGACCGGTTTCAATATTTCCCTCAGCGGTTCTTACAGCTACAAGGGTTTTATCACTTTTTACATTGGAAGTTATAGCACCTGCGCCGAGATGAGAGCGGTAGCCAAGAATAGAGTCGCCGACATAGTTGTAGTGGGGGATCTGTACCGAGTCAAAAACAATACTGTTTTTAATTTCGGTGGAATTTCCGACTACACATCCGTTACCGATAATAACGCTGCCTCGGATAAATGCCGAGTGGCGCACTTCAGTATTTTCTCCGATAATGCAGGGAGAGGCAATGTAAGCCGAATCGAAGACTACTGCGCTTTTGGCGATCCATACCTGCGGCTTTACTTCCTCGTAAACTGTCTTATCAAGGGTCGGTCCAAGGGAAAGAATAAAATCCTTTATGCCGCTCAGAGCCTCCCACGGATACTGCGTTTTTTCGAGCAAGGGTGCCGCCAAAGTTTTACTGATATCGAAAATTTCGTAGGTTGTCACACATTTTCCTCCTTTCCCGAAAATGTCGCTAAAACGCAATTATAATTATAGCAAATATCCCATAAAAGGTCAAGAGAATTATATATCAGCATAGCCTACTTGTCGGTGTTACACTTTGCGAAAAGCTTATATAATAGCGTCGCAGACACATTAATTTTGCATTTCGCATTAAAAAAGACCCGTGAGGGTCTTTTTTTATTTCACCGTAGCGGTGACCTTATTTACGCTGTTGTTTTTAGATGTGAGCTTTATTTCAACCGTTTCGCTGAGTCCGCTCTGAGTAGTAACGGTGAGGGTCATCTGCTCATAGTAGAGATAGTCCTTAGAAACCTTGCCGTCAGCGGAGGTCTTTCCAAGGTCGATCACCTTGCCATCCTTTGAACGCTTTACCGAAATGGAGGCTCCCTCAACGGGGTTACCAGCCTTGTCCTGAACTGTGACCTCAAGTATAGGAGCATAGTTTAAAATGTTAGGGGGAGTAATTATGGCAATGAGCCACTGTCTGTAGTGGGGGTCGGGGTTATAGCCCATACGCTCTATAGAGCAGAACTCGGGACCGTTATAGGTGCCGACCTGATAAACCCAGTTATATCCGTCCTTATATCCCGCATAGATAGAAACGTGACCTGCATAGTCGGTGTCGGGATTTGAATCATTGGCAGTAACGATGATAGAGCCGATTGGAATGCTCTTTTCGGGTGTTATGCGTAGCTGTCCGCCCGAGCCTTCAACCCTTCTGCAGTCGAACTTAATAAATTCCGACCAACCCTTTTGTACCCAGGTTTTTGCAACCTCGTACCATCCGTCTGCAAGCACGTCACTCCAACCGAAGTCAGAGGGTTTTCCGAGCATAGAGGTGTCGATACCGACAACATTGGGCAGATAGTTCTGATAAACATATCCTACATAGGAAGCGCAGACAAGACCGTACTTTTCAAAATAAGCGATATCAGGCTTGCCGTTTTTTGTCTCATATCCGCGAGGCGTTCCGTGATAGGAAATATTTGACAGCCAGTTGTAGGGTCCCGACTGGTTAGCGCGCTTTTTCTGTCCTGACAGAATATATTGCCACATAAGACCGTCTTTTCTGTGCTTTTCAATATTGTAACCCGTATAGGCAAGAGAATCCATAAAGATATTATCTTCCATATCCATAGGAGTCTTATAGTCAAATTTGGTACCGTTCTTATTGTAAAGAGTACCGTTGGGCGCTTTGATATTTACGATAGCAGCAGGTGTGATACCCGAACCCGAAGGGGGAACAAGTCCCGTTGTAGGCTGGGCAGGCTTTGATGAGGTATTGGAAGAGGGCTTGTTGCTTGAAGATCCAGTACTTGATGCCTCCTCACTCGAAGAGTTGTTTACCGAATCACCAGAAAAATCGATAGAGCTATAGTCCTTGTCGCTTGTGGTGACAGAGCCGCTTTCGTCTATTGTGGGATCATCAGTCGACGTATCATCGGTATCTTTGCAACCGACAAAGCAGGAAAATACAAGCGTCATCGCAAGAAGCAAAGCTATAAGCCTTGTAGATCTTAAAAATTCTTTCATACTATCCTCCGAAATTTTAAACTTTCGCGATACACCCAAAGTATATTATGTAAAGCCTTAAAAGTCAAGGGTAATAATACCCATAAAATGTAATATTTTGTTCATATTTACGGCAAAAATCTATGGTATATTAGACTAAAATATGCTATAATAGATTATATTTTATGAGGAAGGAACAAATATATGGCACAGCAACTTGTACTTTCTGCCGCCAAGGGATCTAAAAGAGCGATGACGGCGCTTTTCCATGAAAATAAAAACGGGGTTTTTGCGCTATGTTCGGTATTGCTCGAGGATAATGCTAAAGCCGCCGAGATAACGAAGGATGTAATCAATTCTGCTTGGAATCAGATAACCGTCAAGGATATAAAGACCGACATAGGCTTTGCAAGGTTTTTAAAGGTAGAAGCGGCAAAGCGTTGCGGAATCATCCTCTTTGGCAAGGATATGAAGGGCTTTAAGATAGCCAGAGTAAATACCGAAAAGCAGGAGACTGTCAGCAGCGAAGTCTACAGCGGCGATATAAAGAGCGGAATGGCCGAGCTTAGCACCGCCCTCGCACAGATAGATGAGCACAACCGTTTTGTGTATCTTTTAAAGACGGCGGGAAATTTAAGCTTTATCCATATCGGTCAGGTCATCGTTCAGAGAGAAGCAGCGGCACGCTATTTTTACGAGACCGCGGTAACTGAGCTTGAGGGTAAGCTCACCAATCTGAAGCTCACTGAGACAGCATCCGTTTTAGAGCAGTGTTCGAAAGAGCTTGCTCTGCCCGAGGCAGAAAATGAAGTCTGCAAACAGAATATAAAGTCAAGAGCCCGCTTTGAAATGCCCTCAAAGAGAGCAATAATAGCTATTATTACGGCATTTTCGGTCGTTTTGCTTGCCGCGACGGGAATTTCTGTCTGGATGAGCCTTTACGGTGAAGAGGATACCGCTTCGGGCACACAGAGCACAGCCTCGGGTACACAGACAACCACTTCAAAGGGTACGAGCTCGCTTGATAAATCTAATAACGACGACGCGGTAGCCGAATATGACGGCTATGTACCGCCTGAGATAGATACGACCAAAACCTACTATGCCGATATTAAGGTAAAGGATTACGGAAAGATAACCGTAAAATTAGAGCCTGACGACGCGCCTATGACGGTCGCAAACTTTGTTGACCTTGCAAATGACGGCTTTTATAACGGACTGACCTTCCATCGTATTATTGAAGGCTTTATGATGCAGGGCGGTGACCCCGACGGCAGAGGAACAGGCGGCCCCGGACATACAATATTCGGTGAGTTTGAGTCTAATGGCTTTGTAAATGAGCTCCTTCATACCGAGGGCGCTATCTCTATGGCAAGAAGCGGTAACCCCAACAGCGCAGGCTCACAGTTTTTTATAATTCACGAGACCTCACCGCACCTTGACGGCGATTATGCTGTATTCGGTTATGTCACTGAGGGTATGGATATCGTAGATAAGATATGCACCGATGCGAAGCCGTCAGATTCTAACGGTACAATTCCCGCCTCGGCGCAACCGATAATCGAGAGCATAGTTATCAGGAATAATTAAAAAGATTAAAACGCCCTTGCAATTAAATATTCATTGAATTGCAAGGTGCTATATGCTATACTGATAATAACATTAAGGAGGTGACCGTATGAGTTATCTGAGACGAACCTGGAAAGAGATAAATATTGAAGCTCTTTGTAATAATTTTGATATTATCCGTAAAAAGCTCGGCTGTGAGATATGCGCCGTTGTCAAGGCGGATGCCTACGGTCACGGAGCGCTTGGTGTCGCCACCGCGCTTGAGCAAAAGGGTGCCAAGTCCTTTGCCGTTTCCAACATTCAAGAGGCGGAGGAGCTCCGCTCGGGCGGAATAAAGGCACCGATACTGATCCTCGGCTATACACCTGAAATCTACGCAGAAGACCTTGCGAAATTCGGATTTATACAGTGTGTTTATTCGCTTGATTATGCGAAAGACCTTGCCGAAAATGCAAAAAAGGCGGGAGTTTCGGTCGAGGTCCATATCAAACTCGATACAGGTATGTGTCGGCTTGGCTTTAACTGCAGAAGCTCCGACTTTTTAGGAGTGGCAGAGGCAAAAGAGGTGCTCTCTCTTGAGGGACTCACAGCGAGCGGTGTATTTACCCACTTTTCTTCGGCTGACGGTGACGAGCCTTCGGACGAGGCGTTTACAAAAGACCAATATGACCGCTTTAACGAGGCGGTAGAAGCACTTGAAAAAGACGGCTTTAAGTTTAAAACGCGCCATTGCTGTAATTCCGCAGCCACCCTTCTCGGTCTTTGTGAGAAAGGTGAGACGGTCAGGGCAGGAATAATACTGTACGGACTCTCTCCGTCTCCGGCAGTACCGCTTATAGACGGTATGAAGCCTGTAATGAGCCTTTATTCGGTCATTTCGATGGTAAAAGAGGTCGAAGAGGGAAGCGAGGTAAGCTACGGCAGAACGCATACGACAAAGAGCAAAAGAAAGATCGCTACGGTCAGCGCGGGCTACGCCGACGGCGTGCCGAGACTTTTATCAAATAGAGGAAGCGTTGTAGTCGGCGGAAAACGCGCTGCCATAGTCGGCAGAGTGTGTATGGATCAGTTCTGTATCGATGTTACCGATATTGAAAACGTAAAAATGGGCGACCGTGTTACCATTTTCGGAGAAGAGCTTTCGGTAGACGAGGTTGCAAAGCTTGCAGATACCATAAACTACGAAATAATCTGCGGAATATCCAAAAGAGTAAATATAGGACAGTAAAAAAGACCCGTACGGGTCTTTTTTATTTTCCACACCGTTTATCGAATGATGGGTTGCAGGAATAGAAATTCTTTGAGTCAAGCCTGTCAGTCGCAAGTCTGAGTCCTTCACCGAAGCGCTGATAGTGGACTATCTCGCGCTGTCTGAGGAACTTCAGCGGATCGCGAATATCGGGATCGTCTATCAGCCGCAGCAGGTTGTCATAGGTTGTTCTTGCCTTTTGCTCAGCGGCAAGATCCTCATGCAGGTCGGTGATAACGTCGCCTTTTACGCCAAAATAAGCCGCAGTAAAGGGTACGCCCGAGGCGGCAACAGGGTATACACCGGCTGTGTGATCTACGAAATAGGTGTCAAAGCCTGATTCCTTTATCTGCTCAGGGGTAAGCTCACGGGTAAGCTGCTGTACCATAGCCGAAACCATTTCCATATGAGCGAGTTCTTCTGTACCTAAATAAGA
>JAZNTG010000071.1:0-21524 GCA_045591645.1 Acutalibacteraceae bacterium
TTTAAACTAATTCTACACGGATATCTGTGTCAGGTCAATAGTTATTGAAAAAAATAGGGTTATATGGTAAAATAAAGGTATAATAATTTAAAAGGAGTGATACTGTGGCTGTAAAGCTTAATGAAAACAAAGAGGTTGTAAAACGCATACGCGAGGGACTGAAAGCAAAGGGCGGTTACTGCCCCTGCAGACTTGAGATCATTGATGACAACAAGTGCATCTGTAAGGAATTCAAAGAGCAGATAGCCGATCCCGATTTTGAGGGCTACTGCCATTGTATGCTCTATTATAAATCAAAGGACTGATAAATTATGTCACTAATTAATATCACAAATGCAAATTTTGAGGCTGAAGTAATGAACAGCGATAAGCCTGTTCTTCTTGATTTCTGGGCTACCTGGTGCGGCCCCTGCCAGATGATAGGACCTATCGTTCACGAAATTGCAGAGGAAAATGATAATATTAAGGTCGGCAAGGTAAATGTTGACGAGGAAATGAAGCTTGCTATGAAATTCGGCATTCAGAGTATCCCGACCCTTGTGGTCATCAAAAACGGCAAGGCGATCGCTCAGTCAGTAGGATTTCAGTCCAAAGCTCAGATTTTAGCAATGTTAGAGGACTGATTTTTAAGCAAAATTGCCGTTGACGCTTGCTTTAGAAATTGACTGATCTGACTGTCAGTTGTGTTTATAATAGCGTTGAAACCAAAATACAAGCATTAAAAAAGTTCGGAAGATTTTATCTTCCGAACTTTTAATTTATACATATTCTACAACATCAACCCAGGAAAGAAGGAACTCTCTTTCGTGCTCGTTGCCCTTTACTGACTGAGAAGCGGCAACAATAGGCATCCACTTCTGAACATATTGCTTTGCCGTGTCACTCTTTTTGCAGAAGAGGTCAAGGTAGAGCTTAGCTGCCTCTTCATCCTTGTTGAGCATAAAGAGAAGATAGGTTCTTGCGGCATCGGCAGATGCGTTACCCTGTGTTGCGTGCGCCCAGTCGATTATATAAGCCTCGCCCTCGGGAGTGATGATTATATTACTGGGGTTCAGGTCACCGTGGCATACCTTCTTGTGCTTGGGCATACCCTCAAGACGAGCGTGAAGCTCATAGCGGGTAGTAGCATCAAGAGTAGTTTCGGATATTTTACGGTTCATCTTATCCTTGAGTTTGTTAAGCTGAGAACAGGTCTTTGAGTGAATCAGAAGCTGGATATCTACAAGCATTTCAAGATATTCAGCCTTTTTTTCAGGCTCGTTCTCCATCAGCTCTGCCAAGGTCTTACCTTCAATAAACTCGTATTCGATAGCCCATTTTCCGTCGATCATATTAACTCCGAGAATTTTCGGAATATTGAGTCCTGTTTCCTCAACACGCGCCTGATTAAGGGCTTCGTTCAGGATATCGGCTTTTGAATAGTGCTCATCGAAGAGTTTAATACAAATATCGCCGTCACGATAGATGGTCTTGTTTTTTCTTACTGAGATTATCTTATCAGGTGTCATTTTAACTCCTCCTTATGCCTTTATCTGTGAAGCGTCGGGCTTGATTTCTTCTTCGAAATGCTTGCCGTAATACGCATTGAGATACATCTGCTTGATCTCGCTCATAAGCGGGTAGCGAGGGTTAGCACCTGTGCACTGATCATCAAATGCCTGCTCGACCATATCGTCGAGGTTGTCAAGGAAGTACTGTTCGTCAATACCGTAATCCTTGATGGTATCCTTGATTCCGACCTTTTTCTTGAGGTCATTGATAGCAGCGATAAGACCTTCAAGCTTTTCTTTGTCGGTCTCGCCCTTGATTCCGAGATAGTCGGCAACCTCTGCGTAGCGCGCGAGGGTGTGAGGATGATCGTACTGCGAGAAGGTACCCATCTTTGCGGGAGCTTCTTCAGCATTGAATCTGAGAACCTCTTCAATCATAAGAGCGTTAGCTACACCGTGGGGCAGGTGGTGGAAAGCGCCGAGCTTGTGAGCCATAGAGTGGCATACACCGAGGAACGCGTTTGCGAAAGCCATACCTGCCATTGTTGCGGCATTAGCCATTTTTTCACGTGCTTCCACATCTGTCTGTCCGTTATCATAAGCGCGGGGCAGATATTCGAAAACAGTCTTTAGTGCTTTAAGAGCAAGACCGTCGGTATAATCGGTCGCGAGCATAGCGGCATAAGCCTCAAGCGCGTGGGTAACAGCATCAATACCCGAAGCGGCGGTAAGACCGCAGGGTGCAGACATATGGAAATCGGTATCAACGATAGCCATATTGGGAAGAAGCTCATAGTCTGCAAGAGGATATTTGATACCCGTCTTCTCATCGGTAATAACTGCGAAAGGAGTAACCTCTGAGCCTGTACCTGCAGAGGTCGGAATAGCTATGAAATAAGCTTTCTCACCCATCTTGGGGAAGGTGTATACACGCTTGCGTATATCTATAAAGCGCATAGCCATATCCAGAAAGTCTGCGTCGGGGTGTTCATACATTACCCACATGATCTTTGCGGCATCCATCGCAGAGCCGCCGCCGAGCGCGATGATGGTGTCGGGCTTAAATGCTGCCATCTGTGCTGCACCCTCTTTAGCTGAAGCGAGGGTCGGATCGGGGGCAACGTTGAAAAATGTTGTATGAACGATACCCATTTCATCTAATTTGTCGGTAATAGGCTTGGTGTAGCCGTTCTCGTAAAGGAAGGTATCGGTTACGATGAAGGCACGCTTCTTGCCCATAACATTTTTAAGCTCGTCAAGGGCTACCGGCAGGCATCCCTTCTTGATATATATCTTTTCAGGAGCCCTGAACCAAAGCATATTTTCCCTTCTTTCAGCAACAGTTTTAATATTTATAAGGTGCTTTACGCCGACATTTTCAGAAACCGAGTTTCCGCCCCACGAACCGCATCCGAGTGTGAGCGAGGGAGCAAGCTTGAAGTTGTAAAGGTCTCCGATACCGCCGTGAGAAGAGGGGGTGTTGACAAGTATGCGGCAGGTCTTCATACGAGCAGCGAAGATATCTAGCTTTTCTCTTTCGGTAACATCGTTAAGATATACAGAAGAGGTGTGACCGTAGCCGCCGTCTGCAACAAGCTGTTCTGCCTTTTGTACTGCATCCTCAAAGCTATTAGCCTTGTACATTGCAAGTACGGGGCTGAGCTTTTCGTGAGCGAATTCCTCAGAAAGCTCGACGCTTTCAACTTCACCTATAAGAATCTTAGTGCCTGTGGGAACAGTGATACCTGCAAGCTCAGCGATCTTAGCCGCCTTCTGTCCTACGATCTTAGCGTTGAGGGCACCGTTAATTATGATAGTCTTTCTGACCTTTTCGATCTCTTCGGGGTCGAGGAAATAGCATCCGCGAGCAGCAAACTCGGTCTTGACAGCATCATAAATATCCTCCATTACGATTATCGACTGTTCAGAAGCACAGATCATACCGTTGTCGAAGGTTTTGGAATGAATGATAGAGTTAACTGCGAGAAGAATATCCGCAGAAGAGTCGATGATAGCGGGGGTGTTGCCTGCGCCGACACCGAGAGCCGGCTTGCCGCTCGAATAAGCGGCTTTTACCATTCCGGGACCGCCTGTTGCGAGAATAATATCGGCTTCCTTCATAACAAGGTTAGTCATCTCAAGAGAGGGAACGTCTATCCAGTCGATAATCCCCTCGGGAGCGCCAGCTGCAACGGCTGCTTCAAGCACAAGCTTTGCGGCTGCGATAGTACTGTTCTTTGCGCGGGGATGGGGCGAAATTATGATAGCGTTTCTTGTTTTCAAAGCTAAAAGACACTTGAATATAGCGGTAGAAGTCGGGTTAGTGGTCGGAATAACCGCCGCGATAACACCGATGGGCTCTGCAATCTTCTTTGTGCCGAAGGCCTTATCCTCTTCAATAACACCGCAGGTTTTGGTATCCTTATATGCATTGTAAATATACTCAGCAGCATAGTTGTTCTTGATGACCTTGTCTTCAACTACGCCCATACCTGTTTCCTCTACAGCCATTTTTGCAAGCGGAATTCTTGCCTTATTGGCGGCAGAAGCGGCGGCGAGGAAGATCTTGTCTACCTGCTCCTGAGTATAGGTAGCAAATATTTTCTGAGCTGCTCTGACACGTGCGATAGCTTCCTCAAGCTTTTCCACACCGTCGATGATTTCGTAAACCTTGTTTTCCATTTTGTCCTCCTGAAATAAAGGATTTATATACTACTCTTTTTGGAGTTCGTTATTATTTTAACAACCCTTAATCGTGATTTCAAATATCAGTTTGTTATATGGGGATATCAAAAATGATATATCTATTTTTACAGGTATTTTCTTTTAGCAGAAACTATTTCTGATATAAACTTTTTATCCAAAGGAGATAGCTTATAGCCATTTTTATAAATAAGCATATCCTTGTATACCTTACGGTTTTCGTCACATTCGCGCTGAACGAGACCGTAACGGCGAAGCGCTTTATCCGATGTGGGCGATACCCACATAAAGGTTTCGTGATTTGAGCTGAGCAGATCCATCTGGCTTCCGCGCTCAAATACAAATATTCTGCGGTTTATGTTGTCTGGCAGCTCTTCCTTTACGACCTTTGCAAGCGAAAGAGAAGGAACATAGGGATCGGCGTGAGCGATTTCTATGAAGGGCTTTAAATCGCAATAACGGATATGCTCCTTTTTGGCAAGAGAGCTTTTCTCGCTCATTATAAGCTTGTAGGAAAATTCGGCAATAAGCTCGTATTTGAGCCCCTTTTCTTCAAGCAAAGCCTTAAAATAGTTGTCATAGTTTTCGGCATAACGGATTATTCCGAGAGTATAGTCCGAATCAACCAGATTGTTAATAGTGCGCTTGGAGTTGGTCTCCTTATAGAAAAGCTCATATGCCTCAGCATCAACAGTCTTAGAAAATTCTGTAAATGCTTCGGAAATATAGCTTGCACGCGGCACCGACACCGAAAATCTTTTCTTGATAGGACGGTCGTCCTTATACATAAGCTCGACCTGATCAATATGACGAAGCAGTTCTTTAGCATAGCCGATAAATTCTTCACCCTGAGCAGTCGGGCGCATACCCTTCGGAGTGCGCTCAAAAATAGTGATGCCGAGGTCACCTTCAAGCTCCTTTATTGAACGGCTGAGATTAGGCTGCGCTATAATAAGGTTTTCTGCCGCCTTGTTTAATGAGCCGACACGCGCGACTTCAACAGCGTATTTTAAATGTAATATATTCACCGTGACACCGCCTTTTAGAAAACTTTCTGCAATTAAGTATATCATAAATGATATAAAAACAAAATAGTTTTGTTGACAAAATATATTTTCGGTGGTAAAATCTCCTTGTCGCAAGACAGACAGTTCGAAACCATCCTGTCTATAAACAAAACTACGGGAAACTGATAAGTGATTTTGCGCCCGTAGAGTATATTCTGCGGGCGCCTTTTTCAGTTTCGGAAGGGATATTTTATGAATGAAATTTTGCTTATACTTTCTCTTGTTGTCATATACGGAGGAGTCCTTCTTGCTTACCGATTTTTCGGTAAAGCGGGGCTTTTCGCCTATACCGTTATTGCGACAATACTCGCCAATATCGAGGTTTTAGTCTTGGTTGATGCCTTCGGTATGGAACAGACCCTCGGTAATGTTCTTTTTGCGTCAACCTATCTCATAACCGATATTCTCTCCGAGAATGAATCTAAAAAAGCGGCAAACCGAGCGGTCAATATAGGAATTTTTGCCGCTGTCGCCATGGTAATTATTTCGCAGTCTTGGTTTTTGTACGAAAAAAGCGCAAACGATTGGGTCACCCCGTCGCTGAGCGGTGTTTTCTCGACAACGCCGAGATTAATACTGGCGTCGCTGGTTGGCTATATCGTATCCCAGAAGCTTGATGTTGTCCTTTACCATAAATGGTGGGAGTGGTCGAGCAAAAAATGGGGCGACAGCCACCGATTTTTATGGCTTCGCAATAACGGCTCGACCCTCGTTTCCCAGATAATCAATACCGTACTTTTCAATACTGTCGCATTCTTCGGAATGTATGATACAGCGACCTTTGTTTCAATACTTGTTTCGAGCTATGTGATCTATATTTTTACAAGTCTGCTCGACACACCGATAGTATATATTGCAAGGCAAATGAAAGAAAAAGGCAACATACCCGAGTAAAGCAAAAGCCGTCCGAATATTCGGACGGCTTTTGTTTATATGCTTCAGGTCAAGTCTCAATATTCTTTTTAGGGCGTTGAAATTTGCGTTTTAATCAAAATTGAACGTCAATAGAATTACATTTCCTTTAAGCAAACTGTCCAGTAATACTCAAAAGGGATAATTGCTATATTTTAAAAATCAGATCACTCAACAATACAGTTTTTCTTAAAATCATAGCACAAAAAGTTAAATCCCGAGATGGTTTTGCATTATAAACCTAATTGCTTAGATTCTTTGATATCAGCCTGTGATGCTATACGCAAAATAGGGAAATTATTTAATCCGTTTTTTACACCAACCGAACAGGGTTTTGGACATTTCATTAAAGTCGATTGTTTCCCCATTTTTCAGTTTTATAAAGGTGTCAACAATCACTTTTTCGTCAATAGATACCAGTGTGGATAATTCCTTTTGATGACAAATATATTTTCCCGTTTCCCTGAAATATATTGCCTGTATTACAAAAGAAGCAGATTTATATAGTCCTTTTACGATGTCTTCGCTTTTTTCATAGAGCATATTATGAACACAACCGTGATAGATATTGCACACACCAATTTTGATTGCTCGGTTAATCGCCGTGTCGTTAATTAGAGGCAATAATTCATCAAGACTTCCCGTAATCGGCTTTGTATCATAATAGAACTGAAAAAGGTCGGAAGTTTCCCAATTTAAAATTTCTTCTTTACCTGAAAGAAAATTGTAAATCAATTCTCTGTGGGGCAAAGTATCCAGCATCGCATTATAGACCTGAATATCCGAAGTGGATAGTTCATCCAGTATTACAACCATATCAACATCGCTTGTTTCGGTTGCTTCGCCACGGGCAAAACTACCCTGCAAACCAACAAACCACACACGATTTTCAAAGGTTTGATTTAATGCTTTCAAAAAAACTTCTATCCAAGTTTTAATATCTATCATTTTTATTACCTCATGGATTTTTCATAGTTTGTAATATTATATCATATAAAAGGAAGGATTTCCATAAAAAATCGCCCTGCCGATTTTTTCGGCAGGGCGATAGATTTGCTTTATAAACCTAATTATTTAGATTCTTTGATAGCAGCCTGGGCAGCTGCGAGGCGTGCGAGCGGAACGCGGAAGGGAGAGCAGGATACATAGTCGAGGCCGATCTTGTGGCAGAACTCAACAGATACGGGGTCTCCGCCGTGCTCACCGCAGATACCGCAGTGGATGGAAGGACGAGCCTTCTTACCGAGGGTAACAGCCATATCCATAAGCTTACCAACGCCGTTCTGGTCGAGCTTAGCGAAGGGATCGTTCTCATAGATCTTTGTATCATAGTAAGCAGAGAGGAACTTACCAGCGTCGTCACGGCTGAAGCCGAAGGTCATCTGGGTAAGATCGTTTGTACCGAAGCAGAAGAACTCAGCTTCCTTTGCGATCTCGTCAGCGGTGAGGCAAGCTCTCGGGATCTCCATCATTGTACCAACTTCGTACTTGAGCTCTACGCCAGCGGCAGCCATCTCAGCATCAGCAGTACCAACAACAACGTCCTTACCTAACTTCATTTCCTTAACTTCACCGGTGAGGGGTATCATGATCTCGGGAACGAGGTTCCAATCGGGATGAGCCTTAGTCACGTTGATTGCAGCGCGGATAACAGCAGCGGTCTGCATCTTTGCGATTTCAGGATAGGTAACTGCAAGACGGCATCCTCTGTGACCCATCATGGGGTTGAACTCGTGGAGAGAAGAGATGATATTCTTGATATCAGCAACAGTCTTGCCCTGAGCGTCTGCGAGAGCCTTAATGTCAGCCTCTTCAGTGGGAACGAACTCGTGAAGCGGAGGATCGAGGAAGCGGATGCAAACCGGATTTCCTTCAAGAGCCTCATAAAGCATCACAAAGTCGCCCTGCTGATAGGGAAGGATCTTAGCTAGAGCAGCTTCTCTTGCTTCAACAGTATCGGAGCAGATCATCTCACGGAAAGCAGCGATTCTCTCAGCCTCGAAGAACATATGCTCTGTACGGCAGAGACCGATACCTTCAGCGCCGAGCTCACGAGCACGCTTAGCATCCTCGGGAGTATCTGCATTGGTACGAACCTTAAGAGTACGGAACTCGTCAGCCCAAGCCATGATGCGGCCGAACTCGCCAGCGATTTCAGCAGGAACGGTGGGGATAATTCCGTCATAGATGTTACCGGTAGAACCGTCGATGGAGATATAGTCGCCCTCATTGTAGGTCTTGCCTGCAAGAGTGAACTTCTTATTTTCTTCATCCATAATGATTTCGCCGCAACCGGATACGCAGCAGGTACCCATACCGCGAGCAACAACGGCTGCGTGGCTTGTCATACCGCCACGAACGGTGAGGATACCCTCGGAAGCCTTCATACCGGTGATGTCCTCGGGAGAGGTCTCAAGACGAACGAGAACTACCTTCTCGCCGCGGTTGTTCCAAGCTTCTGCGTCTTCAGCAGTAAATACAACCTTACCGCAAGCAGCTCCGGGAGAAGCGCCGAGGCCCTTACCTGCAGGAGTAGCAGCCTTCAGTGCCTTAGCATCGAACTGAGGATGGAGAAGTGTGTCGAGGTTTCTGGGGTCGATCATAGCAACAGCCTGCTTCTTGTCGATCATACCCTCGTCAACGAGGTCACAAGCGATCTTGAGAGCAGCCTTAGCGGTTCACTTACCGTTTCTGGTCTGGAGCATATAGAGCTTTCCGTCTTCAACGGTGAACTCCATATCCTGCATATCTCTGTAATGGTCTTCAAGGATTGCGCAAACCTTCTTGAACTCTTCAAAAGCTGCGGGGAACTTCTCTGCCATCTCAGCGATAGGCATAGGAGTACGAACACCTGCAACAACGTCCTCGCCCTGAGCGTTGGTGAGGAACTCACCCATAAGGCCGGGTTCACCTGTAGCGGGGTCACGGGTAAAGGCAACGCCTGTACCGCAGTTGTCACCCATGTTACCGAAAGCCATCATCTGTACGTTAACAGCGGTACCCCAAGAATACGGAATATCGTTGTCACGACGGTAAACGTTTGCACGGGGGTTGTCCCAAGAACGGAAAACAGCCTCAACAGCTCCCATGAGCTGCTCCTTAGGATCGGTGGGGAAGTCCTTGCCGATCTTGGACTTGTATTCAGCCTTGAACTGGTTAGCAAGGGTCTTGAGGTCGTCAGCGGTGAGGTCTACGTCCTGAGTAACGCCCTTTTCTTCCTTCATCTTGTCGATAAGCTCTTCGAAATACTTCTTACCGACTTCCATAACTACATCAGAGTACATCTGGATGAATCTTCTGTAGCAGTCATAAGCCCAACGAGCGTTGCCACTCTTTGCAGCCATAGTCTCAACAACATCTTCGTTAAGACCGAGGTTAAGTATGGTATCCATCATACCGGGCATGGATGCTCTGGCACCTGAACGAACAGAAACGAGGAGGGGATTCTCCTTATCGCCGAACTTTTTGCCGGTGATCTCTTCCATTTTGTCGATGTATTCCATGATCTGTGCCTGGATATCATCGTTGATCTTTCTTCCATCTTCGTAGTACTGTGTGCAAGCTTCAGTAGTTACGGTGAAACCCTGAGGAACAGGAAGACCGATCTTGGTCATCTCTGCAAGGTTAGCACCCTTACCGCCGAGAAGCTCACGCATGGACGCGTCGCCTTCTTTGAAAAGGTAGACAAACTTGTGGCTCATAATTTTACCTCCTGAATTTTCAGACATTAGTCTGTTTTTTACACAATAAACAAGACCTATATAAATATAGGTAGCAATTAATCTTATCATATTTTTCAGGAAAAATAAAGAAGTTTTTTTATATTGTGTGAAATTTTTTATAAAAAACAAACTTTAAGGACAAATATGGTAAAAATTATATTAATTAAACAAAAAATCGCCCTGATATCAGGGCGGTAAAGTTATTTTTGGAAAAGTTTTACGATTCTGAGAATTATAGGTGCCAGAATTATATTTGCACCAAGCTCAAAAAGGAAGTTGGCGCCAATCATACCGACAAACAGATAGGTCGTGGCATCGGTAAAGCCAAGTGCTGCGCCCCATTCGGCAATAGTGTTCATGAAGAAAAGCTTGCAGCCGATAGCGAAAATTCCCGTATTTACAATAGGGCAGACAACGGCTGCCGCAACAACGGCGATGTAACCGTTAAATCTTTCGAGCACCTTGTAGACAAGGCCTGCTGCAAGTCCGCAGAAGGTGCCCTTGAGGAGCACAGTAGCAATAGTGCCTAGGGCATTTACGGTTAAAAATGCTGCGGCATCTCCGCTGACAAGTACCGTAAACCCGAAAATAAAACCAAGCCAACCGCCGATTTTAAAGTCGCAAAGCGCTGCGCCGAGGACAATTGGCACAAGGACAAGCGTTATTGAAAACGGTCCGAAGCGGATAAATGAGCCGAGCAACTGCAACACCACAACAAGTGCGGTGAAGATTGCCCCGAGTGCGAGCTTTTGTGTGTTCTTTTTCGTATTTGTCATAAAAATTACCTCCGATACTGCCCGAGGCGCTTCGCTTAGTGAAAAGTGAAGAGTTAAGGTGTTTGCTCGCGCAAACGATGTAAATGTAATTAAATCATTTCAGCCTTAATTAAAAAATCACTGTTCAAAAGCAAACTTTCGGTGCAGTTCATAATATTTTAATCTGCCTTTCGGCAGGATTAAATTAGGGGGATGGGAAAGGTGTAGGGGCGACCATCGGTCGTCCGTATATAATAGCGCCGCAGGCACGTTCCCTCTGCCCTGGGCCCTATGCCCTTAGCCCTTTAATTGTTCTTTTCGTATATATGACGGAGACCGTCGAGTAGAAGATTCTCATTATATATAATATTTTTTTTGCAGTAGGTTATGACCTCACGGGCAAGACCACCTGTCGCAACAACGGTAGCACTTTCGCCGAGCTCATCCTCAATGCGCTCTATCATACCGTCAAGCATTGCAGCGGTACCAAAGACGATACCCGACTGCATACAGTCGGCGGTGTTGTGACCGATGACAGATTTAGGGCTGGACACACTCAACGAGGGGAGAGCGGCAGTGCCCGAAGCTAGTGCGTTCAAGGTCAGCTTCATTCCTGCGGCAATTGCGCCGCCGAGAAAGCTGCCGTTCTTGTCCAGAACCGATATGGTCGAAGCGGTACCCATATCAATAACGATACAGGGCATAGTATATTCAGCCAAAGCGCCTACAGCCCCTGCGGCAAGGTCTGCACCGAGCTGGGCGGGGTTGTCTATCTTTATATTGAGACCTGTTTTGACACCTGGGCCGAGCATAAGGGGAACTGTGTCGCAAAGCAGTGCGACCGCTGCGCTGACAGCAGATCCCACAACGGGTACTACTGAGCAGATTATAGAGTCCTCGATCTCGGACACATCCTCACCGTGCAGGGTCAGGATATCCTTGATCTCTATAGCATACTGATCCGATGTCTTTTTTGGGTCGGTCGCGATACGACCTGTCATACGCAGTATCGAATCCTCAAAAAGACCGAGAGTTATGTTTGTATTACCTATATCTATGGCAAGCAGCATACAATCACTCCTTTTGCATTAGTATATCACCTTTATTATCAATTTTCAACAGTAAAAAACAGTTGACTTTATTGTAAATGTTTGATATAATTGCAAAGCTAATGAAATTTTTGATCTTTAGCCCCTTGCTCTATATAAAAGATGTAGGGCCAAATGTCCAAAAGGAGGTGCAACGATAATGACAAATAAGTATGAGGCATGCCTGATCTACTCTGTAGCTGCAGGCGAGGAAAAGGTGGGCGAGCTTAAGGAAAAGTTTGCAGCCCTAATTGCTGAAAACGCAACTGTCACAAACGTTGACGATTGGGGCAAGCGCAGACTTGCTTATCTCGTTAACGACGAAGCTGAAGGTTACTATGTTTTCACTACCTTTGAGAGCGCTCCCGAGTTCCCTGCTGAGCTCGAGCGTGTTGCAGGCATTACCGAAGGCGTTCTTCGTGTTATGACCGTTAGAAAGTAATTTTTATGGAGGAGAAATATTATGTTTAACCTTGTTGTTCTCACTGGAAGACTTACCGCAGATCCGGAGCTTCGCTATACACCGAGCAACATCCCCGTAACAACCTTCTCCATAGCAGTTTCTCGCCGCTATAAGGCAGGCGAGCAGGCAGAAGCGGATTTTATTAATATCGTCGCTTGGCGCCAGACTGCTGAGTTCGTAACAAAGTACTTCCAGAAGGGAAGTATGATCGGCATAGAGGGCTCTATTCAGACTCGCCGCTATGTCGAAAAGGATACAGGCAAGAACCGCACCGCTTTTGAGGTAGTCGCAAACAATGTACAGTTTGTGGAGTCTAAGCGCGACGGAGCAACTGCTCCCGCTGCTGAGGCTCAGGCTTCGTTCTCAAACGTAGGCGCGTCCGAATTCACCGACCTCTCGGGCGGGGCCGATGACGATTTGCCGTTCTAATCTATGATTTTAAGTGACACAGTCACTTTGCATATGCCCTGAAATCTAAATAGGAGGCGTTAATAATGGAGAAAATGGATAGACCTATGCGCAGAAAGCCCCATAAGAAGGTTTGCCACTTCTGCGTTGACCGTGTTGAGGTCATCGATTATAAGGACGTAGCTCGTCTTCGCAAGTTCATCTCTGAGCGTGCAAAGATCCTTCCCCGTCGTGCAACAGGCACCTGTGCAGCTCACCAGAGAGCTCTCACTTCTGCTATCAAGCGCGCACGTCAGGTAGCTCTTCTTCCTTACGTAAACGACTAATAAGCAAAACTAAAACCGCAGGCTTTGATGCCTGCGGTTTTTTATTAGGGCCAAGGGCAAAGGACCCGGGGCCGAGGGGAAGGTGCCTGCCTCGCTATTTTACGATTTCTGTAAATGAGTCGCTTTCCACGAGGGCTTTAAGTTTCAATACAATTTCTTTCTGTTTTTCGTATAAACATTCTCGCGCATAGCAATATATAAAGTTAAACTCTTCTCCATAGTCGATATAATTATCGGTTACTATGAGTCCTTGCAAAAATGTTGTGACAGATAAATTTAAAATCAGTTCGCTAAGTTCATCCAAATTTTTAATATCAATTTTCAACATTTTGATTCTCCTTTAAGTAATATGTAATTTGAACATATTATAAATCAGATATGATTTAAAGTCAAGCAAATTAAATCATATATGGTACAATCAACAAAAATGGGAACGGAGCTGTTTATATATGACTTACGGACAGATAATCAGAGATCTAAGAGAAGATGCAGGAAAGAGTCAGGCGGAAATTGCAAAGCTTTTACAGACGACACAACAGTATTACGGAAAATATGAAACTGACAAACATCCCTTGCCTATTGACCATCTAAAGACACTCTGCAAATATTATGGGGTGTCTGCAAATTACATTCTCGGATTGCCTGAAAACTTAAAACATCCAAAAAGATGATAGAATACTTTCTAAAAACAAAGCCGCTTCTTCGCACCTGGAATAACAGCCGCGCTACTGCGCGGCTTTATCTTTCCCCTTTCCCTAATCCCTTTTCCCTCAACTTCCTATTGACATTTTATTTTCAAAGTGCTAATATTGTACTATATCGTAAACCTATGATTAAGAGTAGTAACCAAGTTGTGAAACTTTAAGAGAGCTGTCGGCGGTGGGATGACAGTAGCGGAGCATTCGGCGAATGGACTTATGAGGGCAACCGAAAGGATAAATAAATTTATCCGAGTAGCAGTTGACGGGTCGTGACCGTTATATCGCGGGGCTGTATGATAGTACGGCATTGAGCGGATGATTTTTCATCAATTTGGGTGGTACCGCAGGATTTTAAATCTTGTCCCTTTTGTTTGGGATAAGATTTTATTTTTTATAAAGGTGATTTTATGTTTTTATTAGTTCGCCGATGGCGTTTCAGGTAAAATTTAAAAAACTGAAACAAAATTTTTGGAGGAAATTATAATGAAAATTAATAATGTGGATTTTGATACCTATTTTAACAACTATCCCGATAAGGACGGTTACTTCGGCAAATACGGCGGAGTATATGTTGAGGATAAACTCAAGGCCGCGATGCAAGAGATAACCGAGGCTTATTATTCTATCTGCCAGTCGAGAAAGTTTATTGCGGAGCTTCGCCGCATCAGAAAGGAATTTCAGGGCAGACCTACTCCGGTGACCCATCTTGAAAGGCTTTCCGACGCTCTCGGAGGCAAGGTACAGCTTTATGCTAAGCGCGAGGATTTAAACCATTCGGGCGCACATAAGCTCAATCACTGTATGGGCGAGGCGCTTCTTGCAAAGTATATGGGCAAGAAAAAGGTCATCGCTGAGACGGGAGCAGGTCAGCACGGTGTTGCGCTTGCTACCGCGGCGGCTTATTTCGGACTCGAGTGCGATATCTATATGGGCTCTGTCGATATCAAAAAGCAGGCTCCAAATGTGGCTCGAATGAAGATACTCGGCGCAAATGTTATCGAGGTTACTCACGGACTCCAGACACTAAAAGAGGCTGTTGATGCGGCTTTTGATGCATACAGCAAGGAATATAACGATGCTATCTACTGCATCGGTTCTGTCCTCGGTCCTCATCCGTTTCCGATGATGGTGCGTGATTTCCAGAGTGTTGTCGGAATTGAGGCGAGAGAGCAGTTTATCGAAATGACAGGACATCTTCCGAACGCAATTGTCGCTTGCGTCGGCGGCGGCTCCAACGCGGCAGGTCTTTTCGCAGGCTTCCTTAACGACCCTGTTGATATCTACGGAATAGAGCCGTTGGGCAGAGGTGAAAAGCTCGGCGATCACGCGGCAAGCCTTAAATACGGCACCGAGGGCATTATGCATGGCTTTAACAGCATTATGCTTAAAGATGAAAACGGCGAGCCAGCTCCCGTATATTCCGTTGCCAGTGGACTTGATTATCCGTCCTCGGGACCTGAACACGCTTTCCTGCAGGAGATAGGAAGAGTTAAGTACGATGTTATCAACGATGAAGAAACTATCGACGCATTCTTCAAGCTTGCACGCCTTGAGGGTATAATCCCCGCAATTGAAAGCTCCCACGCTGTAGCTTTCGGTATGAAGCTTGCAAAGACAATGGAACACGGCTCAGTGCTTATCAATCTTTCAGGTCGCGGCGACAAGGATATGGATTACGTATTAGAGAATTTTGGTATAAGATAAACAGAATTTGCGCAGGACACAATTCAGCACCCGATAGTACGGGTGCTTTTTGTTAGCCGTTTTTCCTATGCCTGAAGTATACACTATACATCTTGGCATAGGAGAAAACGTCTCCTACGCAAAATCTGCTCGATATTAAAATCGAATGAAGAAAATCTTCTTATACGCTTTTTGGCCTGTTTTTTGAATTCGAAACGCTATACATTTTCACAGAGGAAAAGTGTGTTGATCACGCAAACCGATGGTTATGCAGCTACTCCCTTTATGTGTGATATTTTAAGTCACTGTAAACCAATTATAAAAGTGTGTTACTATGAAATAACAGGTCGAAAATTGTATAATTTACACAAAAAATGCAAGAAAAATTGTATTTCGGTTTTGGAAATTTCACAAAACACCCTTGAAAACTTTTGAATAATTTGGTAAAATGATAAAGGATAGATTGTATTTTTCAATAATGCGACTGTCATAAAACCCTATTATACACAGTATAATAAATCAATATAAATGGGGATGAGTAATTTGAAAAAGACAGAATGTGTAGCAATGCTGCTGGCCGGAGGACAGGGAAGCAGACTTGGTGTTCTGACAAAGAAGATCGCAAAGCCTGCAGTACCCTTTGGTGGAAAGTACAGGATCATCGATTTTCCTCTTTCCAACTGCACCAATTCGGGTATTGATACGGTAGGCATACTGACCCAGTATCAGCCGCTCGAATTAGCCGACTATGTCGGAAGCGGAAAGGCTTGGGATCTTGACCGTATTTCGGGTGGAGTTCATATACTGCCGCCCTATCAGTCAACCGACGGTGCGGGTTGGTACAAGGGAACAGCAAATGCTATTTATCAGAATATAAACTTTATTGAGAGATATGATCCCGAGTATGTTTTGGTCCTTTCGGGAGACCATATTTATAAGATGGATTATGCCCAAATGCTTGATTATCATAAGGAGACGGGAGCCGACTGTACTATTGCGGTGCTGGAGGTTCCGATGGAAGAGGCTTCCCGTTTCGGTATTATGAATGCGCGTGAGGACGGCTCCATCTATGAGTTTGAGGAGAAGCCGAAGGAGCCAAAATCAAATCTTGCTTCTATGGGTATATATGTGTTTAACTGGGATAAGCTCCGCAAGTATCTGACTGAGGATGAGCAGAATCCCGAATCCTCAAACGATTTCGGTAAAAATATAATTCCGACTATGCTTGGTGACAACCAGAAGCTGATGGCTTACCGCTTCTCGGGATATTGGAAGGATGTCGGTACCATAGATTCTTTGTGGGACGCAAACCTTGATCTTTTAAATCCTAAGATAGATATTGATCTCAGTGATCCTAACTGGAAGATATACTGCTCGACAGAGGGCCTTCCTCCTCAATATATTGCCGACACTGCTCACATTGAAAACTCACTTGTTACGGTGGGCTGTAAGGTTTACGGTAGTCTCGACTTTTCGGTTCTTTTCTCCAATGTAACCGTAGAGGAAGGAGCATCTGTTGAATATTCTCTCATTATGCCGGGTGCCGTTATTAAAAAAGGCGCTACGGTGCGTTATGCAATAATAGCAGAAAATACTGTTATTGAGGAAAATGCCGCGGTAGGAGAACCACCCGAAGCGGCAGACGATATTAAGGAATGGGGCATTACCGTAATAGGTGAGGGACTCACTGTCGGTAAAGGCGCTGTGGTAGGCGCTAAAAAGATGCTCATCGAGGATGTCGAAGAAGGAGGTCTCGTACAATGAAAACCAATAATGTTTTAGGAATTATTTTTGCAAATTCTCACGATGTTCTGCTAAAAGACCTGACTGATACTCGTTCTATGGCATCGGTGCCCTTCGGTGCGCGCTACAGGCTTGTTGACTTTATGCTCTCAAATCTGACAAACGCAGGTGTCAGCAAGGTTGGACTTGTAACAAAAGCCAATTATTTTTCGCTTATGCGCCATCTCGGAAGCGGTAAGCCGTGGGATCTTGACCGAAAATACGGAGGGCTTTCTATCTATCCGCCCTACTCGTCGGGCGATGCTCAGGTCTATAAGGGTAGGGTAGAGGCACTTTACGGAATTATGGAGTGCCTGCTTGAATCCGAAGAAGAGTATGTCATCCTCTGTGATACCGATGTAATAGCAAATATCGACCTTAAAAGGGTAAAAAAATATCACGATGAAAAGAGTGCTGATATAACAGTAGTTTATGCCAGCGGTAAAAAGCCGCGCGGTCAGCACGATGTTATGAGCTTCGGCTTTGATGCTGACGGAAGAATTGTAAATGTCAGCTTCGAAGAGTCTGAGGCCTGCGATTACGGTCTTGATGTTATTGTAATAAAGCGCGAGCTGCTTATAAAGCTTATTAACGAAGCGTATAACGCAGGCTCAGTCAGCTTCTCGCACGGTATCATCGAGCCTCAGCACGATAAACTGAGAATTTACGGTTATCGTCACGAGGGATACGTTGCCGTAATGGACGGAATAGAGAGCTATTTTAAAGCTAATGCGGATTTGCTTGAGTGCTGTGTTAGGAACGATCTTTTCAACAGTGAACGTCCTATCTATACAAACAGCAAGGATGATATGCCTGCTAAGTATGGAATAGAATCGGATGTATCAAACTCACTCATAGCTGACGGATGCATAATAGAGGGTGAGGTTAGAAACTCTATTCTCTTCAGGGATGTCATAGTTTCTGCGGGCGCGGTAGTCGAAAACTGCGTGCTTATGGAGGGCACCACGATAGGTGCGGGTTGTGAACTGAATTACCTTATTACCGATCGCTATGCTACCGTCACCGAAGATAAAAAGCTTGACGGAAGGGAGATAAAGCGTATAATTGGTAAGAGGGAAACCGTATAACATTAATCCTGACAGCATTTAACGGAGGAAGATATGAAAATATTATATGCAACAAGCGAGGCCTATCCTTTTGCTATGTCGGGCGGACTTGCGGATGTAGCAGGCGCGCTGCCGAAAGCTCTGCGGCGAAGACTTGTAGGCTGCCGCGTCATAATGCCGCTTTACGAGACCGTACCTGATGAGCTTCGTGCTAAGATGAATTTTATCACAAGCATTACTGTGCCGGTTTCTTGGAGACGTCAGTATTGCGGAATTTTTGAAGCCCGCCTCGACGGTGTTATATATTATCTTTTGGATAATCAGTATTATTTTAAGAGAGATTCTCTTTACGGCTTTTATGACGACGCCGAGAGATTTGCTTTCTTTTCCCGCGCAGTTTTAGAGGTAATACCCTACATTGATTATACGCCTGATATCATACACTGCAACGATTGGCAGACGGCTATGGTACCTGTGTATCTTGACAGATTTTATAAGTATGATCCCAAGTATGCTAATATTAAAACGGTCTACACGATACATAATATTCAGTATCAGGGCAAGTACGGTAATGAGCTTATCAGAGATGTTCTTGGTTTGCGAGAAGAGGACGCAGGTCTTGTTACCTATGATGGCTGCGTAAACCTTATGAAGGCGGCTATTCAATGCTCAGACAAGGTGACTACCGTTTCGCCTACATATGCAAAAGAGATTCTGGATCCGTATTTTTCTCACGGCCTTGACGGTATTCTGAAAGAATACACCTACAAGCTTTGCGGAATAGTAAACGGCATAGACACTGTAGTCTATGACCCCGCGACCGACCCCAATATTTTCGAGCACTATGACGCTTCGGACTTTTCTAAAAAGGAGGTCAATAAGGCAGAGCTTCAAAAGCTTATGGGTCTGCCCGAAAAGGCAGACAGTCCGCTTATCGGTATAGTTTCACGTCTTGTCGGACACAAGGGATTTGATTTGGTAAAGCACGTATTCGAAGAGATGGTGCAGGGAGATGTCCAGTTTGCGATACTTGGCTCAGGAGAGTGGGAGTTTGAAACATTCTTCTACGAAATGAGTCAAAAGTATCCCGAAAAGGTAGCTTTCAAGCTTGGCTTTATCCCCGCGCTTGCCCGTAAGATATATGCGGGAGCGGATATTTTCCTGATGCCGTCAAAAAGTGAGCCCTGCGGACTTGCCCAGATGATAGCTCTGCGTTACGGAACAATTCCGATAGTTCGCCAGACAGGCGGTTTGAATGACACCATATCCGACAGCGGCGACGGAGTTGGTAACGGCTTTACCTTTGCGAGCTACAACGCTCACGATATGAAGCGGGCGGTAGAACGCGCCCTTGAGGGATATAAGGACAAAAACGGTTGGAGTATCCTTGTAAAGCGTGCTATGGACTGTGACAACAGCTGGAATTCATCTGCAGGTTCATATATCGGACTTTATAAGGAATTATGTAGTAAGTAGAGTGATTTGCTATGATAGATATAATTAAATCAGTGATACTTGGTATTATCGAGGGCATTACCGAATGGCTGCCGATCAGCAGTACGGGACATCTGATTCTTGCCGATGAATTTTTAAAGCTCGGAATAAGCGAAGACTTTAAGGAGATGTTCAATGTTGTAATCCAGCTTGGTGCGATTCTCGCCGTCGTCGTCATTTATTGGCAGAAGCTGTGGCCCTTTACAACAAAGGCTAACGGTTATATAAAGAAAAAGAGCGTTTCGCTCTGGTCAAAGGTCATAGTCGCCTGCTTGCCCGCCGCAGTTATCGGTGTACTGTTTGACGATTGGATAGATGAGCATTTTTTCAACTCATCAACGGTTGCAACTACCCTCATAATCTACGGTGTCTTGTTCATAGTATTGGAAATATACAACAAAAACAAAACACCAAAAATCACAAATATGAAAGGCCTTTCATATAAAACGGCTCTTTTTATAGGCGCTTTTCAAGTGCTTGCCCTTATTCCGGGAACATCCCGTTCGGGCGCTACCATACTCGGTGCTATGCTGCTTGGAGCATCACGTACCGTTGCGGCTGAATTCAGTTTTTATTTAGCGGTTCCTGTTATGTTCGGCGCCAGCCTCTTAAAGATTTTGGATTTCGGATTTGATTTTACAGGTCTGGAGGTCGTTCTGCTCGCGGTCGGTATGATATCGGCGTTTGTTGTGTCGATAATAGCCATAAAGTTCCTTATGGGCTATATCAAAAAGAAGGATTTTACCTTCTTCGGCTGGTACAGAATAGCGCTCGGATTACTTGTATTGCTTTATTTTGAGGTATTAGCAAAATAGATTTTCAGGGTGATGCTCACACATCACCCTGATTTTATGCAAAAAATATAAAAATCATAAAAGAGAAAAAATGAGTAAAAATGATAAAACGAAAGAAAATAAAAGAAACTATTTGTTATTTTGAAAAAATCCGAAATTAGTGTTGACAAATTACTTTCATAGGGTTATAATAGCAAGGCATCTTAAAAGAGAAATATATTTTTACGGAGGAAAGACCTATGTCCACTTTTATGGCAAAACCCGCTGAAGTACAGCGTAAGTGGTATGTGATCGATGCTGCAGGTAAGCCCCTCGGACGCACTGCTGTCAGAGTTGCTGATCTTCTCCGCGGTAAGGGTAAGCCTGAGTTTACTCCCCACGTTGACTGTGGCGATCATGTAATCGTTATCAATGCAGAAAAGGCCGTTTTGACAGGTAAGAAGCTCGAGAAGAAGTTCTACCGTCATCACACCGGCTATATCGGAAGCCTTAAGGAAGTTAAGTATGCTACTCTTATGGCAAACAAGCCTGAGTTTGCAATGCAGCTTGCTGTTAAGGGTATGATCCCTGATACAACAATCGGACGTGCAGCTTTAACACGTCTTCGCATCTACAAGGGTGCTGAGCATCTTCATGCCGCTCAGAAGCCTGAAGTTATCGAATAAGAAAGGAGCACAGAGTAATGATTGAAGGAAAGCCTTATTTTTACGGAACCGGCAGAAGAAAGAGCTCTGTTGCCCGTGTTCGTGTTTACAACGGTACAGGTAAGATCATAATCAATGATCGTGAGATCGACGATTATTTCGGACTTGAGACCTTAAAGCTCATCGTTCGTCAGCCCCTCAACCTCACCGATACCCTCGGCAAGTTCGACATCATCTGTCGTGTTGCAGGCGGCGGTGTTACAGGTCAGGCAGGCGCTATCCGTCACGGTATTTCCCGCGCACTTCTCCAGTATGACGAGGAACTTCGTTCTACCCTCAAGAAGGCAGGACTCCTCACTCGTGACCCGAGAATGAAGGAAAGAAAGAAGTACGGACTCAAAGCAGCTCGTCGCGCACCCCAGTTC
>JAZNTG010000072.1:0-5009 GCA_045591645.1 Acutalibacteraceae bacterium
GTGCTATTCTGCGCGCCACGTACAACGGATGCTAAACTGCGCTGTGGCATCAATGTCGGAGGTAGACTCAAATGCTAACAGGTAGAGGGTACACTCCGTTTCCGAACGTCTTGCTGGAGGCGCTTATGTCGGCAGAGCTTAGATCTGCAGAGTTTAAGATAATTCTTGTGATAATAAGGAAAACCTTCGGATATCACAAGGAGTGCGAGGTCATCTCGCTTAATGATCTTTGTAACTGTACGGGACGCTCACTTTCGGTTATTTCTAAGGCGCTTAAAAAACTTATAGACAAAAAAATAGTGCTTGAGGTAGCAAAGCCTGAGTTTTTAAGCGGCAGAACATTAGCCATCAATGAAGAAGTTGATGAATGGGATTTTAAAAAGGAAAGACTGTCCGCAGAGGAAAGAGAAAGACTGTCCGTAAAGGAAAGAGAAAGAGTAGTCAAGAATGACAAGTCCACATTATTAAAAGAAAATAATAAATATAATTATAAAAATAATAAGAGCCAACCAAAAAAATATGAAGAGCCTCCCTCCTACGACAAGGAGCTGTTCGAGCGTATGATAAATGGCAGTGACTAAAAAAGACCTGCTTTATGCAGGTCTTTTAGGTTAAATTTTCTTTGTATCAATTTCTTCCTTGCAGCGTGTCTTGAAGTCGGCGAGACTCATTGAGCCGAGGTCGCCGTTTTCACCTCTTGTGCGGACGGATACGGTGCCCTCTTCTACTTCCTTGTCGCCGATGGTCAGCATATAGGGGAGTCTCTGGAGCCTTGCCTCGCGGATCTTGTAGCCGATCTTCTCGTTTCTTGTATCTACCTCAACACGCATACCCATCTCTTCGAGAGCCTTTTTCACTTCATAGGCATAGTCGTGATGACGGTCTGCAATCGGCAGAATTCTTACCTGCTCGGGAGCGAGCCAGAGGGGGAATGCGCCTGCGTACTTTTCGATAAGCAGAGCAAGGGTCCTTTCGTAGCAGCCGATAGAGGTTCTATGAATGATATAGGGGTTCTTCTTCTCGCCGTCCTTATCGGTGTATTCCATTCCATACTTTTCGGCAAGCATCTTGTCGATCTGAATGGTGATGAGGGTGTCCTCCTTGCCGTGAACATTCTTTATTTGAATGTCAAGCTTGGGTCCGTAGAATGCCGCCTCACCGACGCCTACCTTGTAAGGTATCTCGAGGTGGTCAAGAATCCTTGCCATAACGCCCTGAGCCTCGTTCCACTGCTCCTCAGTGCCGATGTATTTCTCGCGGTTATCGGGGTCCCACTGTGAGAAGCGGTAGGAGACATCATCATAAAGACCGAGAGTCTTTAGCATAAAGATGCAAAGATCAAGACAACCCTTGAACTCATCCTTGAGCTGTTCGGGGGTGCACATAAGGTGACCTTCCGAGATAGTGAACTGGCGGACACGTATGAGACCGTGCATTTCGCCTGAATCCTCGTTTCTGAAGAGGGTAGAGGTCTCGTTATAGCGAAGGGGCAGGTCGCGGTAGGAGCGCGGACGGTTCAGATAAGCCTGATACTGGAAGGGACAGGTCATCGGGCGGAGAGCAAAGCACTCTTTTGTTTCGTCCTCAGCATCGCCCATAACAAACATACCGTCGCGGTAGTGGTCCCAGTGACCCGAAATCTTATAAAGGTCGCTCTTTGCCATAAGGGGAGTCTTAGTGAGCTGCCAGCCGCGCTTTTGCTCCTCATCTTCAACAAAGCGTTGCAAAAGCTGAATAACTCTCGCACCCTTCGGCAGCATAATGGGAAGTCCCTGACCGATATATTCGCTGGTCGTAAAGAGCTCTAATTCTCTGCCTATCTTGTTGTGGTCGCGCTTTTTTGCTTCCTCGATCCTTGCAAGATGCTCATCAAGCTCGCTCTGCTTCGGGAAGGCGGTGCCGTAAATTCTCTGCAGCATCTTGTTGTCGGAATTTCCTCTCCAATAAGCGCCTGTAGCACTTGTCAGCTTGAATGCCTTGACAAGACCTGTGGACATCAGATGTGCGCCGGCACAAAGGTCGGTGAATTCACCCTGACGGTAAAGGCTTATTACAGAACCCTCGGGTAAATCCTTTATAAGCTCTACCTTATAGGGCTCTGCCTTTTCCTCAAAGAACTTAACTGCTTCATCAAAGGGGAGTGTGAAACGCTCTAAGGGAAGATTTTCCTTTATTATCTTCTTCATTTCACCCTCGATCTTCGTAAGGTCGTCGGGAGTAAATTTAACCTCGGAATCAATGTCATAGTAAAAGCCGTCATCAACCGCGGGGCCGATAGCAAGCTTCGCCTCGGGGTAAAGACGCTTTACCGCCTGTGCTAAAATGTGGCTAGCAGTGTGGCGGTAGGTCCATCTGCCGTATTCGTCTTCAAAGGTTAAAAGCTCGACCGAGTCGCCGTCAGATAGCTCTGTACGAAGGTCAGCGTTTTCTCCGTTAATTTTTGCGGCACATACATTCTTAAAAAAGCCGCCGCCAAACGATTTTGCGATGTCATACGGGTTCATACCCTCATCAAATTCTCTGACATCACCGCGTAAACTTATTTTCATATTTTCAAACCTCCGGTTTTAAAATGAATGCAGAATGCAAAATGCAGAATGCAGAATTAATGTGTGGCTTCGCCACATTTAATTACGATACGAATACAATTAAGTTTGAGATGCTTTACAAATAGAAGTCAAAATTGCAATTATTTCATCAATGTCCGAATAAATGCTTTCGAATTCTTTTTCGGTAAGATATTCAGTTTTATGTAATAAACGCAACCAATAGCCTGTTTCGTTTGCTTCTTTTAAGACGATGCTCATTTTTGTATAAAAATCCGCGTTGGATTGAGCACGCTGTCCTTCGGCTACATCGGCACCGATGCTTGTCCCGCTTCTCAGCAACTGTTTTGAAATAATAAGTTCTTTCTTTTCGGTTGAGATATGCTTATATAAATTCACGATTCTTATAGCAAACTGAAAACTTTTATCTACTATAATGTTATCCCTCATAAGATATCCTCTTATAAATCCGTTCCCGAAGGGAACACCTTAATTCTGCATTCTGCATTCTGAATTCTGAATTCTGCATTAAAAAAGACTTCGCCCTGAAAGTACAGGACGAAGTCGAAAAAACAAAACTCCGCGGTTCCACCCGCATTGCACGAATATACCGTGCCGCTTTAAGACCTTTAACGCAGGTCAGCCGTTTTGCTCATCACAAACACTC
Source organism: Acutalibacteraceae bacterium (assembly GCA_045591645.1). Taxonomy (GTDB): domain Bacteria; phylum Bacillota; class Clostridia; order Oscillospirales; family Acutalibacteraceae; genus SFWF01. The sequence goes on from JAZNTG010000072.1 coordinate 3,214, forward strand.
CGAGGTGGTGTTCACTCTGCGCTTCTTTGTATAGGTTTTCAGCCGATGACCTACACTCTCTTTAAAGAAATCAGCATAGCTACTGTCCTCGTCAACGCTTTTACCCTTATATTTTATAACCGAAATCAGAAAAAGTCAACTATTTATTGAAAAATCGGGGGAATTATTGTATTATAATTATAAATGCAGAATGCAGAGTGCATAATGCAGAATTTCGGTGTGACTCCGTCACATTTATTTACGATACGATTACAAACATAAAGAGAATGAAATTTAAATTGTTCTCGTATCGTATCTATATGTCCGAAGGACACATTAATTCTGAATTCTGCATTCTTAATTACCGGAGGTAATTTATGGTCAAGCATATGATAATCTGGAAGCTCCTACCGGAGTTTGATAACGATACCCGAAAGAATGAGATAAAAACCGCTTTAGAGGGCCTTGTCGGTAAAATCGATGGGCTGATTTCGATGAATATACTGACCGAGGGATTCGATTCCTCGTCGGGCAGTCTTATGATGGATTCTACATTTGAATCAAACGAGGCTTTAAAGGCTTATCAGCAAAATCCTTTACATAAGGAAATTGCCGTAAATCTCGTTAGACCGTCTGTTGAAAATCGTTTGTCATTTGATTATGATAAATGAAGTATTTTGCAAAAGCAAAATATGAAGTAATTCTGTAGAATTATGAAGTATTCGGATTCAGCCGAATATGAAGTGAAGTAAATCCACTCATACGCCTCGGGCGTACTTCATATTGCGAAGCAATACTTCATAGCTTTGGCTACTTCATAAATCCCGGTAGGGATTTACTTCATTGCGGCAAAGCCGCTAACCGGAGGTATAAAATGTTACCAAAACTATACATCGTCGTGCCCTGCTACAATGAGCAGGAGGTTCTTCCAATGACATCTCAGATGTTTATCAAAAAGCTTGAGGAGCTGTCCGATTACGGCAAGATAAGCCGAGACAGCCGAGTGCTTTTCGTAAATGACGGAAGCCGTGATTCTACATGGGATATAATAACCGAGCTGAGCCACACCTACGAATGGGTAGAGGGCATATCGCTCTCTCGCAACCGCGGACATCAGAACGCACTGCTTGCGGGTCTTATGTATGCTAAGGACCGCGCCGATATCACTATTTCCATAGATGCTGACGGTCAGGATGATATAAACGCTATGGACGAAATGGTAGACGCTTTCCACGACGGCTGTGAGGTCGTTTACGGTGTCCGCGCCGAGAGAAAGACTGACACCTTCTTCAAGCGTACCACCGCCGAGGGCTTTTATAGGATAATGAAATTTATGGGTGCCGAGGTGGTATTTAACCACGCTGATTACAGACTGCTGTCAAAACGCGCCCTCGAAGAACTCTCGAATTATAAAGAGGTAAACATCTTCCTTCGCGGTATGGTGCCGCTGGTCGGCTTCAAGTCCACCAGCGTTTACTACGACCGCGCTGAGCGTCTTGCAGGTAAGAGTAAATATCCTCTCAAAAAAATGCTGGCTCTTGCCTGGAGCGGAATTACAAGCCTTTCGGTCAAGCCGATACATTTTGTGACCACCCTTGGAATACTCTTCTCACTGCTCGGCTTTATAGGTTGCGTATGGGCATTTATAATGGCACTTATCGGAAGCACGGTGGTGGGCTGGGCAAGTATTGTGTGTATCGTCTGCTTACTTGGCGGAATACAGCTGCTGTCTCTTGGAATAATAGGTGAGTATATCGGAAAGATATATCTTGAGACTAAGGCAAGACCGCGTTATATAATTGAAAAAGAAACAGAGC
>JAZNTG010000073.1:0-19273 GCA_045591645.1 Acutalibacteraceae bacterium
CGGCCTACGCCACGGAGAAGAGCACCAACGTTATCGCCAGCCTCACAGTAATCAAGAGTCTTACGGAACATTTCCATAGAGGTAACAACAGTCTTACGACGCTCATCGGTAAGACCGATGATCTCAACTTCGTCACCTGCATTAAGCTGACCACGCTCAACACGGCCGGTAACAACAGTACCACGACCGGAAATTGTCATAACGTCTTCGATAGGCATAAGGAAGGGTAGGTCAGCCTTTCGGTCGGGAGTGGGGATGTAGCTGTCAACAGCATCCATAAGCTCAGCGATAGGAGCATACTCAGGAAGAGAAGGATCGTTATCAGCAACAAGAGCCTTGTGAGCAGAACCCTTGATGATAGGAGTATCATCGCCGGGGAACTCATAGCTGTCGAGTGTCTCGCGGATTTCCATCTCAACGAGCTCGAGAAGCTCTTCGTCGTCAACGAGGTCGGTCTTGTTCATGAATACTACGATGTAGGGAACGCCAACCTGACGAGCAAGGAGAAGGTGCTCCTTGGTCTGAGCCATAGGTCCGTCGGTAGAAGCGATAACGAGGATAGCACCGTCCATCTGAGCAGCACCAGTGATCATGTTCTTAACATAGTCAGCGTGGCCGGGGCAGTCAACGTGTGCATAGTGACGAGCGTCGGTCTCGTACTCAACGTGTGCGGTATTGATTGTAATACCACGCTCTCTCTCTTCGGGAGCCTTATCGATGTTTGCATAGTCCTCGAACTGTGCCTGACCCTTAAGAGAAAGGTACTTAGTGATAGCAGCAGTAAGAGTGGTCTTACCGTGGTCAACGTGTCCAATGGTACCAATGTTTACATGGGGCTTATTTCTTTCAAATTTTGCCTTTGCCATTAGAATTTCCTCCTTAAATTAGAACAAATAAAAAACTTTGTTAGTCTTCACGCTACATTGTAACAAAAAAGACTTAAATTTTCAAGTATTATTTTATGCTAAAGCAGGTATTCACCTGCTTTAGCAATAAACTACACAGAATTAATCCTTCTTAGCTCTGGTAGAAATGATTTTTTCAGCAATGCTCTTCGGAATTTCCTGATATCCGTCAGGCTCCATTACATACTGACCGCGGCCCTGAGTCTTGGAACGAAGGTCGGTAGCGTAGCCGAACATATCTGCAAGAGGAACTCTTGCATTGATCTGCTTAACGCCGCCAGCTCGGTCCTCAAAGCCCTGGATCATACCACGGCGGGAGTTAAGGTCACCGATAACGTCGCCCATATATTCCTCAGGAACGATTACTGTAACCTTCATTAAAGGCTCAAGAAGCACGGGGTTAGCCTTTCTGCAAGCCTCTTTGAATGCCATAGAACCGGCAATCTTAAACGCCATTTCAGAAGAGTCAACTTCGTGATAAGAACCGTCATAAAGGGTAACCTTAACGTCAACTACAGGATAGCCTGCGAGAACACCGGATGACAGTGCGCCCTGAATACCCTGATCGACAGGTCCGATGAATTCCTTCGGAATGGATCCGCCGGTAACTGCATTTACGAACTCATAACCCTTGCCGGACTCGTTAGGTTCGAGAATGATCTTAACATGACCGTACTGACCTGAACCGCCAGACTGACGCTTGTACTTGGTCTCGTGATCAACCTTAGCGCGAACGGTCTCTTTATAAGCAACCTGAGGCGCACCAACGTTAGCCTCGACCTTGAACTCACGAAGGAGTCTGTCAACGATGATCTCAAGGTGGAGCTCACCCATTCCGGCGATAAGGGTCTGTCCGGTTTCTTCATCGGTATAAGCCTTGAAGGTGGGGTCTTCTTCTGCAAGCTTTGCAAGAGCGATACCCATCTTCTCCTGACCAACGTTGGTCTTGGGCTCGATAGCAACACGGATAACAGGATCCGGGAAGTTCATAGACTCAAGGATAATGGGATGCTTCTCATCGCAGAGGGTATCACCTGTTGTGGTGTTCTTGAGACCTACTGCAGCAGCGATATCGCCCGAGTAGCAGGTTTCAATATCCTCACGGTGGTTAGCGTGCATCTGAAGGATACGTCCCATACGTTCCTTATTATCCTTAACAGAGTTGTATACACTTGATCCCGCATCAACAGTACCCGAATAGACGCGGAAGAAGCAGATCTTACCAACAAAGGGGTCGGTAGCGATCTTGAATGCAAGAGCCGAGAAGGGCTCTGTATCGGAAGAATGTCTTACTTCCTCTTCTTCAGTATCGGGATTTACACCCTTGATAGCCTCGACGTCGGTCGGTGCAGGCATATAATCAACGATGTTGTCAAGCAGGGGCTGTACACCCTTGTTGCGGTAAGATGTACCGCAGCAGATCGGAACCATAGTTCCTTCGATGGTAGACTTTCTGATGATCTTTTTCATATCCTCAACAGAAGGAACGGTTCCGTCCTCGAGGTATGCCATCATAAGCTCGTCATCCTGCTCAACAATGTGCTCGATCATCTCGGAACGGTACTGCTCAGCGAGCTCCTTCATATCGTCAGGAATCTCTTCGATACGAACATCCTTACCGAGATCATCATAGTACATGATAGCATTGTTATTTACAAGGTCAATGATTCCCTTAAAGTCAGACTCAGCACCGATAGGCAGCTGGATCGGAAGAGCATTACACTGGAAACGCTCCTTGATCATACGAAGAACGTTAAAGAAATCCGCACCGAGGATGTCCATCTTATTGACATAGATCATTCTCGGAACCTTGTATTCGTCAGCCTGACGCCAAACGGTCTCAGACTGAGGCTCAACACCGCCCTTAGCACAAAGGACAGTTACAGAGCCGTCAAGTACACGCAGCGAACGCTGAACCTCAACGGTGAAGTCAACGTGGCCGGGGGTGTCGATAATATTGATACGATGGTCTTTCCAGAAGCAAGTGGTAGCAGCCGAAGTAATGGTGATACCTCTTTCCTGCTCCTGAGCCATCCAGTCCATTGTAGCTGTACCGTCGTGTGTTTCACCGAGTTTACGGTTAACACCGGTATAGTACAAAATACGCTCGGTAGTAGTAGTCTTACCTGCGTCGATGTGCGCCATAATACCAATATTTCTTGTCATTTCAAGAGATACTTTTCTTGCCATAATATCCTCCTAAATAAGCAAATACGGTATCATATTACCATCTGTAGTGAGCGAAAGCCTTATTAGCTTCAGCCATCTTATGAACGTCTTCGCGCTTCTTAGCAGCACCGCCGATGCCGTTTGTAGCATCAAGGATCTCGCCTGCAAGTCTTTCTTTCATAGTTCTTTCATTACGCTTGCGGCTGTAGGTAGTTAACCAACGGAGACCCAGTGTCTGCTTTCTTTCAGGACGAACCTCAAAAGGAACCTGATAGGTAGCACCGCCCTTACGGACAGATTTTACCTCAAGCAGGGGCATTACATTTTCCATAGCCTGCTCAAAAACCTCTAAAGGCTCTTTTCCTGTCTTTTCGTTAATAATGTCGAAAGCACCATATACAATCTTCTGTGCTACACCCTTCTTACCGTCAAGCATAACGTTGTTGATAAGACGTGTAACGATCTTAGAGTTGTACATAGGATCGGGCAAAACGTCACGTTTTGCAACAAAACCTCTTCTTGGCACTTCTCTTCCCTCCTTCACATTAATGATATCATAGGTACTCGAAAATCTTTCCCGTGTGTACCAAGCTGAGCGTATATATAAACGCCGCTTGATAAATCTGCAGCTGTAGTTTCTTAAATCAATTTAAAAACTTACTTTGCTGCGCCTGCCTTGGGACGCTTTGCACCGTATTTTGATCTGGACTGCATTCTCTTGGCAACGCCCTGAGCATCAAGTGTTCCTCTTACGATATGGTAACGAACACCAGGCAGGTCCTTAACACGGCCGCCACGGATAAGAACAACGCTGTGCTCCTGCAGGTTGTGTCCGATACCCGGAATATAAGCAGAAACTTCAATTCCGTTAGAAAGACGTACTCTGGCGATCTTACGAAGAGCAGAGTTAGGCTTCTTAGGGCTTACGGTCTTAACTGCAGTGCAGACGCCTCTTTTCTGGGGAGAATCGTTATCGGTCAAAGAACGCTTCATAGAGTTGTAGCCCTTTAAAAGCGCAGGAGCTTTGGCCTTCTTCTCGATGGATTCTCTTCCGCTGCGTACTAACTGGTTAAAGGTCGGCATATGGCACCTCCTCAAAATAAAATGTATATGACGCAGACGGAATTGCTCCGCCTGCGTTATATCTTTTTTAGGTTGAGACCTGACGCAGAGCCATAGTCTCACACAATAAATTAGTTTATCACTAAATTTGTGGCTTGTCAATAATTATTTTTAATTATTCGGCAACTGCAACATCTTCAGTGATAGCTTCATCTACGGTCTCTTCCTCAGCGTCTAGTATAGTTTTCATACCTGTACCTGCAGGAACTAGCTTACCGATAATTACGTTCTCCTTAAGGCCGAAGAGCGGATCTACCTTACCCTTGATAGCGGCTTCGGTCAGAACTCTTGTGGTCTCCTGGAAGGAAGCTGCTGAGAGGAAGGACTCGGTAGCAAGAGATGCCTTGGTAATACCGAGCAGAGTCTGGTTATAGAGTGCCGGCTGAAGCTCGGTCTCGCCTGCATTGATCCTTGCCTCGATCTCCTTGTTTGCCTTGTACACTTCTGCAAGCTCATAGCTTACGCCCTGAAGCAGCTGAGTAGAGCCTGAATCAGTGATAACGAACTTCTTCATCATCTGACGGATGATGACCTCGATATGCTTATCGTTGATATCAACGCCCTGTGTACGGTAAGCATTTTGGATCTCAGCGATAATATACTCCTGAACAGCGTCGGGACCCTGAGCCTCAAGAATATCCTGAGGATACTTAGCGCCCGGGATAAGGAGATCTCCTGCCTTTACATAACTACCTTCAGACACGAGAGGACGGATGCCGTAAGGAATTACGACCTTGTCTTCGCGAATATTCTCATCATCGGTAATTACGATAACGTTGCTCTTCTTCTCTTCCTGAATGCGAACCCGTCCGTCTATCTTTGCGATAAGACCGCAACGCTTAGGACGGCGAGCTTCGAAGAGCTCTTCAACTCGGGGAAGACCCTGAGTGATATCCTCGGTCGATGCGATACCGCCCGTATGGAAGGTTCTCATCGTAAGCTGAGTACCGGGCTCACCGATAGACTGAGCTGCAACGATACCTACAGCCTCACCTACTGTTACAGGCTTTCCTGTAGCGAGGTTTGCGCCATAGCACTTTATACATACACCGTGGTGGCTGCGGCAAGTAAGGATAGAACGTATGGTCACATTCTTGACACCTGTGTCGACTATCTTCTTAGCGTCAGCGGCAGTCATCATCTTATCGTTTGAAACCAGAACCTCACCTGTAGACTCATCAACAAAATCGTTAAGGAGATATCTGCCGATAAGACGCTCAGAAAGCTTCTCGATCTCGTGGTTACCGTCCATAATCGAAGATATTTCAAGTCCTGTATCGGTTCCACAGTCCTCATCACGAATGATAACATCCTGAGCAACGTCTACGAGACGGCGGGTCAGGTAACCCGAGTCAGCAGTACGAAGCGCTGTATCTGCAAGTCCCTTACGCGCACCACGCGAGGAAATGAAGTATTCCTGAACGTTAAGTCCCTCGCGGTAGCTATCGCGGATCGGAACCTCGATGACCTTACCTGCGGTATTCGAAATAAGTCCGCGCATACCTGCGAGCTGACGGATCTGAGCCATAGAACCACGGGCGCCCGAGTCAGCCATCATAAAGATTGGGTTGAACTCATCAAGGTGATCCTTAAGAGCATTACCGACATCCTCAGAAGTCTTGTTCCAGATCTCTATAACATGGCGGCTCTTTTCTTCGCGACTTATAAGACCGCGGTTGTAGTTACGGGTAACCTTATCTATCTGCTTGTCAGCGTTCTCTAAAAGCTCTGCCTTAACGGGAGGAATAACAGCATCGCTTACGGCAACAGTGATAGCACCCTTGGTGGAGAACTTGAAGCCTGTAGCCTTTACATTGTCAAGAACGATAGCAGTCTTGCTGGTACCGTGCTTTGCAATACAAGCGTCGATTATCTTTCCGAGCTGCTTCTTGCCGACCTTATTCTGAATAACATCGTCGTTAGAATCAACGGTAAGCTTTGCAGGATCCTTTACGCCAAAGCAGATCTCAAGATCAAATGCATGAGCCTCATCATCACGGTTAACAAATCCGAGATCCTGAGGAATGGATTCGTTAAAGAGGATGAAGCCGACGGTACACCAAACAAGCTTAGATACGCCGTTCTTCCAGAATCTCACTCTGATGGGAGCGTGAAGTCCCACTATTCCGTCATTATAAGCCATAATTGCTTCGTTGGCGTCCTTGAATACCTTATTTGCACCAGGTTCATCAGCCTTTACAAGTGTCAAGTAGTAAGAACCGAGAACCATATCCTGTGTCGGAACTGCAACAGGCTTTCCGTCAGAGGGCTTAAGCAGGTTGTTAGCGGCAAGCATCAAGAATCTTGCTTCAGCCTGAGCTTCTGCCGAAAGAGGTACGTGAACTGCCATCTGGTCACCGTCGAAGTCAGCATTATATGCTGTACATACAAGCGGATGGAGCTTGATAGCTTTACCTTCAACAAGTACGGGCTCAAAAGCCTGAATACCGAGTCTGTGAAGTGTCGGCGCACGGTTGAGTAGCACGGGATGCTCCTTAATGACCATTTCAAGAGCGTCCCATATCTCAGTAGACGCACGCTCGACCATCTTTCTAGCAGTCTTTATATTAGTAGCTGACTTTGTCTCAACAAGTCTCTTCATTACGAAGGGCTTGAAGAGCTCAAGAGCCATCTCCTTAGGAAGACCGCACTGATACATTTTAAGCTCAGGTCCTACAACGATAACAGAACGTCCCGAATAGTCAACACGCTTACCGAGAAGGTTCTGACGGAAGCGTCCCTGCTTTCCTTTGAGCATATCGGAAAGTGATTTAAGGGCTCTGTTGTTAGGTCCTGTAACAGCCTTACCTCTTCTGCCGTTGTCGATAAGTGCGTCAACAGCTTCCTGAAGCATTCTCTTCTCGTTTCTGACGATTATATCAGGAGCGCCAAGCTCGAGAAGCCTCTTTAATCGGTTATTTCGGTTGATAACTCTTCTGTAAAGGTCGTTAAGGTCAGAGGTAGCAAATCTGCCGCCATCGAGTTGGACCATAGGACGAAGATCGGGCGGGATTACCGGAATTACGTCGAGTATCATCCACTCAGGACGGTTGCCCGAAGCCTTGAAGGCTTCTAAAACTTCAAGTCTCTTGAAGATTCTTACTCTCTTCTGTCCCGTAGCGGTTTCAAGCTCGTCACGGAGCTCCTTGCAGGTAGCGTCAAGGTCTATCTCGCAGAGAAGCTTCTTGATAGCCTCTGCACCCATCTCCGCCTCGAAATCATCCTCATAAAGCTCGCGCATATCGCGATACTGCTTTTCATTTAGGAGAGATTTCTTTTCGATAGGAGTATTACCGGGATTGGTAACTATATACTTTGAGAAGTAAAGCACCTGTTCGAGAGCTTTGGGAGAAATGTCAAGAGCCAGACCCATTCTTGAGGGGATGGTCTTGTAGTACCAGATGTGGGATACGGGAGCGGCGAGCTCGATAGAGCCCATACGCTCACGTCTTACCTTGGAACGGGTAACTTCAACGCCGCAGCGCTCACAGACCTTGCCCTTATAGCGGATTCTCTTGTACTTTCCGCAGTGGCACTCCCAGTCCTTCTGAGGACCAAAGATCGCTTCGCAGAAAAGTCCTCCCTGCTCAGGTTTTAAGGTTCTGTAGTTAATGGTCTCAGGCTTGGTAACTTCGCCGTAAGACCAGCTTCTTATCTGTTCAGGAGAAGCGAGACCAATCTTTATAGATTCAAATTCAATATTTTCCATAGCTGTCTGTCCTCCTTAAATTAATTCTCGTCAGCGACTTCATCATCATACGAATCTGCCACTTCTTCTACGATGTCCTCACCGTTTTCGTCCTGAAGTCCGAAGCCTGCGAAGTCGTCCATAACGGCGTCATCGTTGAAGTCTTCATTTATATATGCGGGGGGAGCGAGTCCGATATCCTCATCCTCTTCGAAGGTCTGCTTTAAGTCGATCTCTTCGTTATCCTTGTCAAGAACCTTGACATCAAGACCTAAGGACTGAAGTTCTTTTATCAGAACCTTGAAGGACTCAGGAACACCCGGCTTGGGTACATTCTGACCCTTAACGATAGACTCGTAGGTCTTGACACGTCCGACAACGTCGTCCGACTTAACGGTCAGAATCTCCTGCAGGGTGTATGCAGCTCCGTAAGCTTCAAGTGCCCAAACTTCCATCTCACCGAAACGCTGTCCGCCGAACTGAGCCTTACCGCCGAGAGGCTGCTGGGTAACGAGTGAATAAGGTCCTGTAGAACGTGCGTGGATCTTATCGTCAACAAGGTGATGGAGTTTGAGGTAATACATATAACCAACGGTTACAGGGTTGTCAAACGGCTCACCTGTACGTCCGTCGAAGAGCTGGGTCTTTGCATCGTCTCTGAGCTGAATGCGCGAGAAATCAAGACCCGCGTTATCCTTTAGTGAATAATCGTCAGCTTTTGTGAGGTTTTCGGCATTTTCAAAGCACTTAACGATATCCGCCTCATGCGCACCGTCGAATACGGGTGTTGCAATGTGCCAGCCAAGTGCCTTACAAGCATATCCGAGGTTAACTTCAAGCACCTGTCCGATATTCATTCGGGAAGGAACACCAAGGGGGTTAAGAACGATATCAAGCGGTGTACCGTCGGGCAGGTAGGGCATATCCTCGCTCGGGAGTATGCGCGATACGACACCCTTATTACCGTGACGACCCGCCATCTTATCGCCGACAGAGATCTTTCTCTTCTGTGCGATATAGCAGCGTACGACAAGGTTTACACCGGGAGAAAGCTCTGAAGAGTTTTCTCTTGAGAATACCTTAACATCAACGATAGTACCGTATTCACCGTGGGGAACTCTGAGAGAAGTGTCTCTTACCTCTCTTGCCTTTTCACCGAAGATTGCGCGGAGGAGTCTTTCCTCAGCGGTCAGCTCGGTCTCACCCTTAGGTGTTACCTTACCGACAAGGATATCTCCCGCAACGACCTCTGCGCCGATACGGATAATTCCGCGCTCGTCAAGGTCTTTAAGGGCATCCTCACCCACATTGGGGATATCTCTTGTAATCTCCTCGGGTCCAAGCTTTGTATCTCTGGCTTCGATCTCATACTCTTCTATATGGATAGAAGTGTACATATCCTCTCTAACCAGCTTTTCATTTATAAGGACAGCGTCCTCGTAGTTATAACCTTCCCAGGTCATAAATCCAATGAGGGCGTTACGTCCAAGAGAAATTTCACCCATATCGGTAGCGGGACCGTCGGCGATAACTTCTCTCTCCTCAACCTGCTGACCAACCTCTACAATTGGTCTCTGGTTGATGCAGGTGCCGTGGTTGGAACGGAGGAACTTGATAAGCTCATACTCATCAACGTCGCCGTCCTTTGCACGGATAACTATCTTATTAGCATCGGCAGATACTACGGTACCTGCGCGCTTTGCGAGAACTACAACGCCCGAGTCAACGGCTGCCTTGTACTCGATACCTGTGCCAACGAAGGGTCTCTCGGTTACGAGAAGCGGAACTGCCTGCTTCTGCATGTTCGATCCCATGAGTGCTCGGTTGGTATCGTCATTCTCAAGGAAGGGGATCATAGCGGTTGCAACCGATACGACCATCTTCGGAGAAACGTCCATAAAGTCAACGTTTTTAGGATCGGTCTCGATAAAGTCGTCAAGGTGACGTGCGTTTACCTTTGCGCGAAGGAAGCAGCCGTCCTCGCCGAGCGGCTCGTTAGCCTGAGCGATGATATACTCGTCCTCTTCATCTGCTGTCATATAGACAACTTCGTCAAGCACCTTACCGTTTTCTACTCTGCGAAGCGGAGCTTCGATAAAGCCGTACTCATTGATCTTTGCGAAGGTCGCAAGATAAGAGATAAGTCCGATATTAGGTCCTTCTGGAGTCTCGATCGGGCACATTCTTCCGTAATGGGTGTAGTGAACGTCTCGAACCTCAAAGGATGCACGGTCACGTGAAAGACCGCCCGGACCAAGTGCTGAAAGTCTGCGCTTATGAGTAAGCTCGGACAGCGGATTGGTCTGGTCCATAAACTGAGAAAGGGGTGATGAACCGAAAAACTCCTTTATAGCGGCAACTACAGGACGAATGTTGATGAGCGACTGAGGAGTGATTGCGTCTGCGTCAGAGGACTGGATAGCCATCTTCTCGCGGACAACTCTCTCCATTCTGGAGAAGCCGATTCTGAACTGGTTCTGTAAAAGCTCGCCTACAGAGCGGATACGACGGTTACCAAGGTGGTCAATATCGTCGGTGGATCCGATGTCATAAGGAAGGTTTATGAAATAGTTAACCGTAGCTAAGATATCGTCAACAGTGATATGCTTGGGGATAAGAGCGTTGATATTGGCGCGGATAGCCTCTGCAATATCCTCCTCGCTCTCGTTGTTCTCAAGGATCTCTTTAAGAACTGCGAAGGAAACATCCTCGTTAACGCCGAGTTCCTTAGTATCTAAGGAAACGAAGTTGGCAATGTTTACCATACCGTTTGTAAGGATCTTGAGCTCTCTTACAGTGCCCTCTGCATCCTCAGCCTTTACATAAGCCTCGCTGACTCCCTTATTCTGGAGCATAATCGCGATCTCTTTTGTAACAACGGTATCGGGTTCTGCAATTATTTCACCTGTCATAGGATCAACAACAGGACGGGAAAGAACCTTGCCGGTAAGTCTGCCTACCAGGTTCAGCTTCTTGTTATACTTATAACGTCCAACTCTGGACAGATCATATCTGTGATCGTCAAAGAAGAGCTGAGACAGATAATTATGCGCTCCGTCTACAGTAGCAGGCTCTCCGGGACGAAGCTTCTTGTAGACCTCGATAAGAGCATCGTCAACATTGGTGGTAGCATCCTTATCAAAGGTTGCCGCCAGACGCTCCTCATCACCGACCATCTGTCTGATCTGCTCGTTGGTAGCCAGACCCAGAGCTCTTACAAAGGTGGTAAGGGGAAGCTTTCTGTTCTTGTCTATTCTTACATAGAGGACATCGTTAAGGTCGGTCTCGTACTCAAGCCACGCACCTCGGTTAGGAATAACGGTAGCTGAGAAAAGCTTCTTACCTGTTTTCTCCTCTATCTTGAGTCCGTAATAAGCACCGGGAGAACGAACGAGCTGAGAAACGATAGCACGCTCTGCTCCGTTGATAACAAAGGTACCCGATTTTGTCATTATCGGAAAATCGCCAAGGAAGACTTCGCTTTCTTTGATTTCTCCGGTCTCGTTATTAAGAAGACGAGCCCTGACACGCAGGGGTGCGGCATAGGTCGTATCCCTCGCCTTACACTCCGTAACATCATACTTCGGCTTTTCATCTAGTCTGTAATCGATGAAATCAAGCACAAGATTACCGGTGTAATCGGTGATAGAGGACATATCGGCAAATACCTCTTTAAGTCCTTCCTCCACAAACCACTTATACGAGTCCTTCTGAATCTCAATGAGGTTGGGCATATCAACAACTTCATTGATCTTCGAAAAGCTCATTCGTTCAGTGTTTCCGAACTTTACCGGTCTTACCATTGCTTCAGACGCCATAAGCTTTAATCACTCCTTATTTATTATACACAGCATTTTTTGCTGAAAGACTGTGGATTTCTACGGTTTTGCTATGCTAAGGACACCCTCTTTAAGGCATAGTGAGCCATATTGACCCATTATCTGTGAATATACATTATAATTTACAACTGTCAAGATGTCAATAGGCTTTTGGAAAAAAATTAAAAAAAATTGAGGCAGAGGGCCAAGGGCACGGCGCATAGGGAAAGGTGCGGCTTCGCCAAGATATAAAAACAACCTCGTCTTGGAAGATTAAGAAGCAGAAAGCGTTTTCTCCGCCCCCAAGATGTACCATTGATTTAGTAACGAGATAAAATTAGCTTAGAAGCGTGTTTCTCTCGGCGGTAGGCGTATGTGTGATACTCCGAGCCGAGAAAACGCGCTAAAACAAAACGGACTTGCAAAAGCAAGTCCGTTGTTTGTTCTAAGTTAATTTTATCCGTTACTGATCGTCGTGGATGGTCATATTCTGCTGTACAGCCCAACGAGCGATCTTCTGCTTGGAACGGTCTCCGAGAGACTCAACGACCAAGGAATCCTCTTTGATGGAAACGACCTTGAAGTGGAAGCCGCCGATAGTGAGCACCTCGTCGCCGATCTGAAGATTGTTTCTCATCTTCTCCTCTTCCTTCTGCTTCTTCTTCTGAGGACGGATCATTACAAAGTACATAACAACGAACATTATGGCAAGAAGTCCGATCGACATAAGGCTAGAAAGACCTGATGCCTGCTGTGCTGCATCTGCTGCTGCGTCTAAAAGTAATAAATTCATAAATTTAAACCTCCAAATGATGTTACATAAATGATTATATATTGAGTTTGTACTTTTTTCAAGCACAATTTGTTTTATTTACGTTTTGTTTAAATTCTTGTAGAGTATATTTCCTCTTTTTCACGCTTGAACTGAGAAAATCTTCCCTCATCAAGAGCGGCTCGGATATCCTCCATAAGGGTGTTGTAAAACCAGAGGTTATGCATAACGAGAAGTCGCTGAGACAGCATTTCCTCAGCTTTTAAGAGATGTCGGATATAAGCCTTACTGTAGCGGCGGCAGACGGGACACTTACAGTTCGGGTCGATAGGAGTCATATCTCGGTCGTACTTTTTGTTATTGATATTGATGATACCGACCGATGTAAAAAGGTGTCCGTGACGGGCATTTCGGCTCGGCATAACGCAGTCAAAAAGATCTATTCCGCGTTCTACACCGTTTAAGATATTAGCAGGTGTACCAACACCCATAAGATAGCGTATCTTATCCTTTGGCATTTCGGGTGTCACATGGTCAAGCACATCGTACATAACATCGGTCGGCTCTCCTACTGCTAGTCCGCCGACGGCATAGCCGTCAAGGTCAAGCTCTCTTATCTCTTTCATATGCTCAACTCTAAGGTCATTATAGGTACAACCCTGATTGATTCCGAAAAGAAGCTGATTCGGGTTTATGGTGGTTTCCATAGAATTAAGCTCCTGCATTTTCGCCTTGCAGCGTTTAAGCCAACGTGTAGTTCTCTCACAGGACGCCTTTGAATAAGAATGCTCCGCGGGATTTTCAACGCATTCGTCAAAAGCCATAGCAATAGTAGATCCGAGGTTTGACTGTATCTGCATACTTTCCTCGGGACCCATAAATATTTTCTTACCGTCAACGTGGCTCGAAAAATTTACTCCCTCTTCGGTTATCTTGCGGAGCGAAGCGAGCGAAAACACCTGAAAACCACCGCTGTCGGTGAGAATAGGACCGTCCCATGTAGTGAATTTGTGAAGTCCGCCACAGTCCCTGATGAGCTCATCACCGGGTCTGACATGCAGATGATAGGTGTTTGAGAGCATTACCTGACAGTGAAGCTCTTTTAGATCCTCAGCAGATACTGCGCCTTTTATAGCTCCAGCAGTTGCAACATTCATAAAAGCAGGTGTCTGCACGCTGCCGTGAACGGTATTGAATTCGGCTCTGCGAGCCGAGCCTTCGGTTTTAATCAGTTTGTAGTTAGACATTGTTTCTCCTTAACGGACCGTCGAGGACTCCGGTCCCTACGATTATATAATGAGCATCGCATCTCCGAAGCTGAAGAAGCGATAACGCTCTTCTACAGCGGTCTTGTAGGCGTTCATTGTGTTATCATATCCCGCAAATGCAGATACAAGCATTATAAGTGTGCTTTCGGGTAGGTGGAAATTCGTTATAAGTCCGTCCATACATTTAAACTCGTATCCGGGGTATATAAATATATCTGTGTCGCCGCTACACTGCTTTATCTCACCGAAAAAGGTTGCGGCGCTCTCAAGCGTTCGGCAGCTTGTGGTGCCGACGCATATTACCCTGCCACCGTTTTTCTTGGTTTCATTAATAAGGTCTGCTGTTTCTTTAGGTATCACGTAATGCTCAGTGTGCATATGGTGGTCGGTTATCTCCTCGGCCTTTACGGGACGGAAGGTGCCGAGTCCAACGTGGAGAGTCACATAGCCGATATTTATTCCGCTCTCTTTTAATTGGTCGAGCATTTCGGGGGTAAAGTGAAGTCCCGCAGTAGGTGCGGCAGCAGAGCCTAGTTCCTTTGAATAGACCGTCTGATACCTTTCCTTATCCTGAAGCTTTTCTTTAATATAAGGAGGAAGCGGCATCTGTCCGACCTCGTCAAGACACTCAAAAAACTCGCCGTCTGACTCGAATTTCATTATACGGTTTCCGTCGGGAAGTACATCGTACACCTCGGCTCTGAGCCTGTCCGAAAAGGTAAATCTATTCCCCTGCTTTGCCTTTTTGCCCGGTCCTGCGAGACACTCCCAAAGGCTTGTTTCAATTTGCTTTAATAAAACAAATTCCACCACCGCGCCTGTGTCGCGCACGCCGAAAATGCGGGCGGGAAGAACTCGGGTATTATTTAAAATGAGGCAGTCGCCCTCTTTTAAATACTGTCCAAGGTCACTGAATATGCTATGCTCTACCCCACCGCTCTCACGACTTAGCTTTAGAAGACGGGAAGAGTTTCGGGGCTCTATCGGGGTCTGCGCGATAAGCTCTTCGGGCAGGTCATAGAAAAAATCACTTGTTTTCATAAAATTGTACAACTCCGTGTATCACTTTTGCGTTTCTTTTGGCATAAAATGTATTTGACAAACACACATATGAATGATAATATTTAAGATAATGGGATAGTATGTACATATTATATTAAAAATGTTCGTACTTAGCAACCAAAATTTTTAATATTATTAATTTCCGAAGGAATGTGATTTTTGTGAAAAAGTACAATGTAGGAATTATCGGCGCAACAGGTATGGTTGGTCAGCGCTTTGCGACTCTCCTCTCAGACCATCCTTGGTTTAACGTAAAGGTGCTCGCAGCTAGCGGCAGAAGCGCCGGAAAAACCTATGAAGAGGCACTCGGCGGAAGATGGGCTATGAAAGCTGAGCTTCCCGAAAAGCTGAAGGATATGGTAGTTCTTGACGCTGTAGCCGATATGGAAAAGGTTGCCGCAGAGGTTGATTTCGTATTCTGCGCTGTTGATATGAAAAAGGATGAGATAAAGGCACTCGAAGAGGCTTACGCAAAGCTCGAATGCCCTGTTGTTTCCAACAACTCGGCTCACCGCTTCACAGATGACGTTCCGATGGTAATTCCCGAGATAAACGCAGATCATACCGCTATTATCGAGGCTCAGAGAAAGCGCCTTGGAACAAAAAAAGGCTTTGTTGCAGTTAAATCCAACTGCTCTCTCCAGAGCTATGTTCCCGCCCTCTATCCTCTTGATGAGTTCGGTGTTAAGAACGTTCTAGTTTGTACTTATCAGGCGATATCAGGAGCCGGCAAGACCTTTGAGCGTTGGCCCGAAATGGTTGATAACGTTATCCCCTTTATCGGCGGTGAGGAAGAAAAGAGTGAGAGAGAACCTCTCAAGATCTGGGGTCGTGTCGAGGGTGACAAGATCGCTCTTGCCGATTCTCCGAAATTCACTGCTCAATGTCTTCGCGTTCCTGTTTCGGACGGACATATGGCAGCCGTTTTCGTAACCTTCGACAAGAAGCCGTCTAAGGAAGAGATCCTCGCTAAATGGGCGGAGTTCTCAGGAGAGCCGCAGAAACTCGCTCTCCCCTCTGCACCGAAGCAGTTCCTTCACTATTTCGAAGAGGATAATATGCCTCAGACCAAACTTCAGCGAGAGCTTGAAGGCGGAATGGCAGTTTCGGTCGGACGTTTACGCGAAGACAGTCAGTACGATTACAAGTTTGTTTGTCTTTCCCACAACACCCTTCGCGGTGCAGCAGGCGGCGCGGTTCTTCTTGCTGAGCTTCTCTGCGCTCAAGGGTATATGGATTAATTTAATTTGAGGTTGAGTATTATGAAAAATACTATTTTTGAGGGCGTTGCTACCGCTCTCGTTACCCCGATGCACGAGGATGGCTCGATAAATTTTGACCGTCTTCGCACCCTTATTGATGAGCAGATAGAAGCAGGTGTCCCCGCCCTTGTTATCTGCGGCACAACAGGTGAATCCGCTACTATGACCCTTGAGGAGCACTCCGAGGTCATTAAGGTAGCTGTCGAGCACACCGCCGGCAGAGTCAAGATAATTGCTGGAGCAGGAAGTAATGATACCGCTTGTGCGGCTGCGCTCGCAAAGGAAGCTGAGGCAGACGGAGCTGATGCTCTGTTGCTCGTTACTCCCTACTACAATAAAGCTACCCAGAAGGGACTTTACGAACATTACAAATATATCGCAGAGAGAGTTTCCCTCCCGATAATTCTTTACAACGTTCCCTCCAGAACAGGCTGCAACATTAAGCCTGAGACCTACGCTAAACTTGCTGAGATAGACAATATCGTTGCTATCAAGGAAGCAAACGGCGATATTTCTTCTGTTGTAAAGACAAGGCTTCTTTGCGGCGATAAACTTGACATCTATTCAGGCAACGACGACCAGATAATACCCATTATGTCGCTTGGCGGAAAAGGCGTTATTTCGGTTCTTTCCAACGTTATGCCGAAAGAGACTGTCGAGATGTGCGATAAGATGTTAAAGGGAGATCTCGAAGGCGCTGCCGCAATGCAGATAGCGATGTCTTCTCTTATCGACGCGCTCTTTATCGAGGTCAACCCCATCCCCGCAAAGACCGCTATGAATCTTATGGGAATGAATATGGGACCGCTTCGTCTGCCTATGACAGAAATGGAAGAAGGCACCAAGGCAGTTTTAGCAAACGAGCTTAAAAAGTTTAACCTTATCTAGATAAAATTTTAAGGAAGTTTAACATGACAAATATCATTCTTTGTGGTGCAAATGGCAGAATGGGTAAATTTATTACCGACGCCGTAGCTAACAGAAACGATTGCAGAATAGTCGCAGGAGTCGACCTTAATACCGAGTCAGGCTCGGGTTATCCTGTGTTCGCTACTATCGGTGAAGTAAATATCACTGCCGATGTAATAATCGATTTCTCTCACCCTGCCCTGCTCGACAGTATTCTCGATTATGTTAAGAAAAATAACATCCCCGCTGTGCTTGCCACTACGGGATATTCGGCAGATGCAACCGCCAAAATCAGAAAAGCGGCTGAGACTGCTCCTATATTCTTTACATTTAATATGTCGCTTGGCATTAATCTTTTAGTTTCGCTTTCAAAGAAAGCGGCGTCTGTACTCGGCGATTCATTTGATATAGAGATCGTCGAAAAGCACCACAACCAGAAGCTTGATGCTCCGTCAGGTACTGCGATAATGCTTGCAAATGCGGTAAACGAGGTAATGGACAACAGTATGACCTATGAGTTCGACCGCCACTCAAAACGTGAAAAGAGACCGCAAAAGCAGATAGGAATTCACTCTATCCGCGGCGGTACGATAGTCGGCGAGCATGATGTTATCTTTGCAGGTCGCGATGAGGTCATCACCCTTTCACATCACGCGGCAAGCCGCGAGGTCTTTGCAACAGGCGCCGTCAAAGCCGCCCTCTTTATGAAAGGAAAGAGCGCAGGCCTTTACGATATGAATGATGTTCTGGAATTTTAATTTTAAAAGACATTACCGTGCGTGGTAATGTCTTTTTTGTTGCCATATACTATATTTTCGGTTATACTAACAATATAATATTCGAGGAGATTTAAATATGGAAGTGAATTATAAAAAGAAAAAGTATTACAATACCCAGAAATATCCGATACGTCAGCCGAGGATAATGACCTTTTTGCTTTATCTTGTCAGCAAGGTTATTCTAATGTTCGGCCCAAAATATAAAATTGAAAAATTCAATATAGAAGGCTTGAAGCCTCCCTATATTCTGCTTTCTAATCATATGTATTTTATTGATTTTGAACTATCGGCTATTGCGACATTTCCCCACCGCGTCAACAATGTTGCAACGGTTGACGGATATTACCGCCGTCCTTGGCTTATGGAGCTTCTCGGTTGTATCTGCAAGCGCAAATTTACAACAGATATCCATCTTATAAAGTCGATAAAGAGGGTTTTGCAAAAGGGTGATGTTCTTTGTATGTACCCCGAGGCTCGTTATTCGCCCTGCGGCACTACGGCGATACTCCCCGATTCACTTGGCAAGCTCGTTAAGATGATGAAGGTGCCCGTTGTTGTTATGATTCACCACGGAAATTACCTTTATACTCCTTTTTGGAACTATAGAAAACCCCGCAAAAATGTTCCGCTTTATACTACTCTGACTCAGATTCTCTCGGCTGAAGAAGTGCAGACGAAATCTGTTGAAGAGATAAACGAGGCTATCAAAACTGCTATGGAGTATGATGAATACAAGTGGCAAAAGGAGCAGAACATTGTAATTGACGAGCCCTTCAGAGCAGAGGGGCTGCACAAAATACTTTACAAGTGTCCCCACTGCAGGGCTGAGGATATGGCGAGCGAAGGCACAAAACTTTTCTGTAAAGCCTGCGGCAAAGCTTGGGAAATGACCGAGCTTGGCGAGCTTAAAGCCGTATCGGGCGAGACCGAGTTTTCGCATATTCCCGATTGGTATGAGTGGGAAAGAAGTGAGGTCAGAGCAGAAATAGAACGCGGCGAATACTCCTTTAGCGACGAGGTCGAGGTCTACTCTCTCCCCTGCCCCTGGAAATTTGAAAAACTCGGAAAGGGTAAACTTACCCACGACCAAGACAGAGGTTTTGTACTGACAGGAGAATTTAACGGAGAGAAGTATGAGATAGAGCGTCATCCGTCGGGAATGTACGGTGTGCATATCGAATATGATTACTGTTATCTCCGCCCCGAGGACTGTATTGACATTTCAACCGATAAGGACTCCTTCTACTGCTACCCCGTAAAACAAAACGTTGTTACAAAGCTATCCCTTGCAACCGAGGAAATTTTTAAACTCCATATGGAAAAGGTCAAAAAAGAAAAAGTAAAGAAATAATATACCTGCCAAGGCTCATACCTTGGCAGGTGTTTTTTGCTTTAAATATATTCTTTCTGCGTTTTCTGCAATTAGTTGGCTTTCTTTTATGTTGCAAGTTTGAAGTTTACTCACTTTTGGCAAACCCCATATATCAAATAATCGGGGCCCTATCCATTCGTGATAGTT
>JAZNTG010000074.1:0-4037 GCA_045591645.1 Acutalibacteraceae bacterium
TTTTCTCCGCGGCCGACTTCTACCGTAAAGGCGGGGCGGTCAAATTCCTTTATGAACCAGTCCTTAAAGCCTCCGCCTACGGCAAGACCCTCGGGCTCGCTGAGCGCATAGCCTGAGGATGCCGACATTATTTCAGCCATACGCTCGCTTCGCTTGGGGGTTTTGGGTCCCGTCGGTGCATAGATGACCTCTCCCTGCGAGTGGAAGGCTACCGCGTGGCGTATATGTACCGTCCTGCAAAGCCCTGTAATAGCTACCGTTTCGGGCTCGCTCTCGGGTGAAAAGCCTCCGAAGCGGCGGCTTGAAGGACCGACTATACCCGCCTGTTTTTCTTTTTCGCGAAGGGATTTCCAATCGGCATCAAAGTTATGGTTTATATCAACGCCTCTGGCATTTGCGTTATAGTGCTCATAGTCACCGCCGCTGATCTTTCTTATAAATCTGCTGCCGCCTGTAGCAGATGCTCCGAACCGTGATATCTCACATCCGTCGGGATTAACCGAGGGCACTACTATAAGTCCTCTGCCGTACATAGCCTTTCGCACATTAAGCCCTTCGATGACCCTGTCGTCATCAAGGGCGGCGCAAAGCTCCTCACAAAAGCGCAAAAGCAGGGTAGAGGTTATGTGCTCGCTGCCGTGAAAGCCGCCTGCAAAAAGAACATATTCCGCGCTTCTGCCGATGCGCAAAGCAGGTATATCCTTTCCCATAACACTCTTGCCGATAACGGCACTTTTGGCAAAGGAATACTGCTCCGAAAGGCTTGCAACGGTTTTTATCATATCAAAATAACCAAAGGGTATAAATTCGCCCGAAAACATTCTGAAAACTCCTTACAAAATAAAGTTCCGTTATATATTTATATTGAAGAAAAATTGTTTTTATGTTACTATGATAACAAGAAATAAAGTAGGTGATAATATGAGATTTGAAAAGTTTTATTTATCAGAGGATAAGAGTATTACTCTTGACTGTTTTCTTTACACTCCGTCTGAGACGATGCCGTCTTTGAACAAGAGACCGGCAGTGGTAGTCTGTCCGGGCGGAGGATATAATATATGTGCCGATCGTGAAGCCGATCCTGTTGCTATGAGTTATAGCGCAGCAGGATATCATACTTTTATCCTAAGATACTCCTTAGGTAAGGCGGCGGCTTATCCTAATTCGCTTATCGATCTTTGCCACGCGATGAAGCTTATTCGCGACCACGCAGAAGAGTGGGGAGTGATTTCGGACAATATTGCCGTTTGCGGATTTTCTGCAGGCGGACACCTTGCGGCTTCTCTCGGAGTACATTATACCGAGGAGGAGATACATACTCTCTCGGGCTGCTGTCTAGAGGAGATAAGACCTAACGCTCTTATTCTGGTCTACCCCGTAATTTCTACTTCTTGGATGGAAAACGGCACAGCCTTGCCGAGAATTATCGGCGACAGGGACTATGAAAAGACCTACCGTGATCTCAATCTTCACACCTGCGTAGATGAGAATACGCCGCCGTCGTTTATCACGCATACCTTCCGCGATGGAGCAGTCCCTGTGACAGATTCTCTGAAATTTGCCGCGGCGCTTGATGAGAATAAGATACCATTTGAGCTTCATATCTGGCCGAACGGCGGCCACGGAATGAGCCTCGGCACATACCTTACTCCCGGCGGCGGAGAGGATAAATCCTTTGCGCATTGGTTCGCCCTTTCGGTAGAGTGGCTTGACCGCCTTTTTGGCAATCCCGAGGAGGCTGCGACCCCTGTAGAAAAGGCTCTATATTCAAGTAAGCTATAAAACACGGTTGTAAAATGTCATTGTAACAGATGGATTTTATCCGGGATAATAGTGAAAAATGAAAGAAGGCTTATTATGAAAAAGATCATAGGTGTTATTTGTAGTATTGTTTTGTTGCTGGTTTGCTTTACGGGGGTATTTACCGCATCGGCGGCAGGCGATAAGGTGATAAGCAGTGTTTCGGTGACAGGAGTTGTTGATGCGACCGTAGGCAATTCCCCTAAAAGTGATTCTATCGCAGTACCTTCGGATGCAAATTATACGATAGAGTCAAAGTCGTGGAGAAATGTGACCGATTACACTTCAAATTTTGCAAAATTTGAGGACGCTCATAAATATCGGCTTACTGTTGTAATAAAACCGAAGGACGGATACCGATTTGATAATTCACCGTCGCTTACAGTCAACGGTAAAGATGCCGCAGGAAAATACAAAGTATTGTTCGGAGAACAGATACAGCTCGAGCTCACCTATTCTTTTTTGAAAGAGATAGATAAAATTGAGCTTCCTGCTTTCCCGACAGAGGTGCCTTTAGGTGAGAACTACACAAGCTCCCAAGTGCTGGCAACCCCGACCATTGATACCGAAAAATATAACGTTTATGAATATTGGATGTATATTCAAGCTTCGGGCGGATATGTAAATCAGGGTGAGTTTAACGGCACTTTTGAAGACGGGATACTTTACGCATATGAATACCGTATCGGCGTCGACAGCGGATATGAAATTACGGATAATACTGTAATAACCGTAGGTGGCAAAAAGATTTCGAGCATATATAATTATGTTGATGACACAGCGGCCTCGATATATAGAATTTATGACCTGAGCGATAAAAAGGCAATTCATACCGTTAATATAACTGTAGCAAAGCCGACTGTAGGCGCAAGTGTTGATAATAAATGCAAAATTGATGTTGATTCTGTTACCGTAAAAGAATTTGTGTGGGAAGATTCCGCAAATTCGAAGTTGGTAAAAACAGAAGAGCTCGGTAATCAAAAATTATCGTATGCGCCGTCAACGGGAACTTATAGCCAGAACCGTTATTATTCGGCAAAAGGATTTCTTCAGGCAAAATCGGGATATTATTTTGCAGAAGACCTTGTTGTAAAGGTAAACGGTGTACAGGTAGAATCCTTCGATTATTTTAGCAACAGTATGTTTGATCAGGGCTCCCCTATGGAATATTTTGTGTTTGAAAATTTCTTTGGAAAGGCTGTAAATGCAACGGAAGGCAACGCACCGACAAGCTCGGCTCCATCGTCCGAAAAGCCTGTTTCAAGTGATCCCGAAAACAATATTATATCATCCTCTGAGGAGGGCGCTTCGGTAAATAGCGTGTCCGATGAAAGCACTGACGATAAGGTCGACTCTATAACATCTGCAGATACTACACCGCAGAAAGAGGACGAAAAATCATCGTCGCTTCCGATAATTATAACTGTTATCGCTGTGGTACTCGTAGGCGGAGGCGCAGCCGCATACTTTCTGTATTTTCGCAAAAAACTGATTAAGTAGGCTAAATACAATAAACCGACGGTTTTTACACCGTCGGTTTATTGCTGTGTGAAAAAATAAAAAAGAAAGGGCAAAAATGGATTAAATTCTCTCAGATGAGACGTGGCCGCCGTTTATAAGGGAACGCATAAGGCGCTTTATATAACGGAAAGCCTTTCTCTCGGTCTCGGCAAACTTTTCCTCATTAAAAAGTCCGAATATAACGAATGCAACAAGTGCGATCTCAAAAAGTGTAGCAAAAACAAAACCTGTTTCCATAGCATTACCTCCTAAAGAACATTTGTTCTTTACTATGATTTTATTATAACGAACAGATGTTTATTTGTCAAGCATTTTTTAAAAAATTTTTAATTTTCTGTCGTTATGTCTGTATTATATACCTCTCATTGTCCCAAGTTCGGGACTTTGCGAAGCTTTTTTGAAAAAATTTTTCGTCTTGACAATAGGGGCGCTGTGTGCTATTACATTAATATAATTTATGAAAGGCAGAATTAAGTATGCAGGAAATAATCGCGTAGGTTATAGGAATAGTTGCTATGATATTCAGTATCGTTTCATATCAGGGCAAAAAGCAGTCTACAGTCATAGCGCTTCAGCTTGTCGGCGGAACCCTTTTTGCAATAAACTTTCTGATGCTCGGTGCCTATGTCGGAGGACTCCTTAATATAATTGCTGCTGTCCGCGCCGTCATATTCCTTTTTAAAGATAAACTTAGAGCCGACAGGCTTTCGTGGTTT
>JAZNTG010000075.1:0-2021 GCA_045591645.1 Acutalibacteraceae bacterium
CGGTGAATGCCTTATTGGCTTCATTTTTCAAATAGTTTAACATACTATCACTCCTTTAAGCAGAGGAGGAGTATCCAAACCCGATTTTGACAGGCCGATTTTCACCTCTGCTGGGTTAAAATACTCGCAAATCCGTTAGGATTTGCTGCGTTTTGTGTCTTGCCGATGCAAAAATCGGCACTGTGAAAATTCTACGACCTAAAACGAGCAGAATTTCGAGTGATTTTTGGTGCAGTGAAGGCGGCAAGGCTGGCGCCTGCCGCCGCCAATAATCCGAAAAGCGCCTAAATTATGCCGTTTTAGGCGGGTTCGGATACTCTCCTCCTCTGCTTAAAAATACAAGGCACAATGGAAAAAGAACAGGGTTTCGTTGACGGTTTTTTAGACCGCATCGTACAATTTAATATTGCTGTATGTGCCTTTATACGCTTTCCTTAGCCTGCCACGGCTCCAATTGCCGCAAGGGAAGGAAAGCGTTTTTCAAGATGCGGGCGGCTGAGATACGCTCAGTATCGCCCTGGGCTTTGCGGCTTGCATCTTATCATAGAATCAAGACGCTTTTATACCGCATGCGGAGAGTCGAACACCCGCGCATCTCCTGTCTATGAAACAGGCGCTTACCTTAAGCTAATGCAGTGGAAACAGAATTGCTGTTAGCGTCTTTATACAGCGTTATGTACTGGGCGGACCCGACAGAAGCGAAGCTTCCGAGAGCGGCTCTCAGGCCAATGGGCCCTGTCCGTATAACGCCATTATTTCAAGATGCGATTTTTCTCCGCGCAGAATTTTACTGCGATTAGGTTGCTTCTTAGGCAACTGTCAGAATTACACCGACAACAGATTTTTATTTTGCTGATCGCATCTTTATTTACTTAAGCGGCATTTCAAGCAGACTCACCCATCATGACGGCACCGAAATTAAGCGTAGATACCGTGAGTAAATCCGGATCATGAAAGCGACAGAGTATCTGCCGCTTGCAGTTTAAACATAAGCCACCGTATTCCCCTCCCCGTCAACTATAACGCCGAGGAAAACCTTTCTGTCGAAAGGTAAAACCTTTTTAAGTTTGTACTGACCTAGATTGCTTTTATCAAAGTCTTTCACTATTTCGACAGGATAGCTGCTGCTTTTTCCACCATAGGCTATAAGTAATATCATAAAACGTATCTTATACTCTTTGAGAAAGTCAACGTTTACCGGCAAACCCTCCAATTCAAGATAAGAGTTAATGCACTCTGTCAGTAGCTCTTCATTGTCATCCTGACCGTTCGGGTCTGCGCCGTAACGCAGCATAAGTTCTGCCATTTCAAGTCTTATATTATCTTCTTCCCTGGTGGACCCGTCCGCAAACTGAAGGGTCCAGAAAATATGGTCGGCTTCGCCTTTCGGGTCAATGAAGTTGGGGTCTGCACCGTTTTGCAGCAGAAACTCGACCATCGGAATGTTGAGGCTCTCTACCGCTTCTTCTAAAAATGTGGTTTTGTACGGAAAGCTATATCGCTTTGTCGAGGAGAGAAACACTTGGTTTAAATGAAGCTGACGCGCAATATGTAAAGCCTCATATCTATTGAAATCCGTATGCCAGCACATTCTTTCAAGCTCGGCTATTAGGTTTTGCATTATCTGCGCTCCTTGAATTAGTCAATTATAAAAAATATGACCGCAAGGCTTTTCGGACCTTACGATCATATTATAACGACTGTTAAATTGTTTGTGGTCGCTTTTAAAGCGACATTTTTTATGCCCCGAGAAGCTTCTGGTCAAAGGCATAGAGAGTATCGTTAATTTCGTGGATATTATAGTTCTTATTAAGAATAAAATACTCGATTATTACATCGTACTTTTCGCTGTGCGAGATAGCATAGCCCGCCGTTTTGAGCAGTTTTTCGGTCTGGGCGAGGTCAAGCTGAAGTGCTATTGCAAGTGCAAAGGCGGTATGCTTTCGGGGCTTGTAGCCTGCATCGCAACGGAACTTTGAAAAAAGTTTACGGTCGATATTCGCCCTTTTGTAGCACTCAAC
>JAZNTG010000076.1:0-12435 GCA_045591645.1 Acutalibacteraceae bacterium
GAGACAAAACTTGTTCATACGGGACTCGCTATGCAAATTCCCGAGGGCTATGTCGGTCTGATTTATGCCCGAAGCGGTATTGCAACAAAGAGAGGTCTGGCACCTGCAAATAAGGTCGGCGTCATTGATTCAGACTATCGAGGAGAGATAATGGTTTCTATCTTTAACCATTCGCCGCATCTGCAGACTATTGCGGCAGGTGAGAGGGTGGCGCAGATAGTAATAACACCTTATCTTACAGTAAATTTTACAGAAGCCGATGAGCTTGACGATACAGCGAGAGGAAGCGGTGGCTTCGGCTCAACAGGAACAAAATAGAAAAGAGCTACATATATGAGAATGAGAAAGAAAAAGCATCTCACCGAAAGACTGGATGCTGTCGCAGAGTTTCTGTTACCCATAGAACCGCACGATCCCGACATAAGGCGCGCGGCGGACAAGCCCTGTTATTACGATATTGAAAAAATATTCGGTAATACCAACCCCTTGCATCTTGAAATAGGTTGCGGAAAGGGTCAGTTTATTGCAGAGATTGCTAAAAGAAATCCCGACATTAACTATATTGCGATAGAGGTCTGCGATGATGTTGCGGTACTTGCTGCAGAGAAGATAAAAGCCAACGGACTCTCCAATGTCCGCTTTATGATAACGGGTGCAGAGTTTTTACGTAAATATATAAAAGATGATTCGGTTGAGAGAATTTATCTAAATTTTTCTTGCCCGTTTCCAAAGGTGCGTTACGCAAAGCACAGGCTCACGGCAGTAGGCTTTTTGGAGATATATAAATCTATCCTTAAAAAAGGCGCGGAAATTCACCAAAAAACCGATAATATGCACTTCTTTGAGTTCTCAATTGAGAATTTTACCGAGGTTGGATACAGACTTAAAAATATATCACTCGACCTTCACGCGAGCGATTTTGAGGGTAATATAGTGACCGAGTATGAACAAAGATTTTTGAATTTAGGCCAGCCTATATATAGATTAGAGGCTGTGAATATTAAGGAGTAATCAAAATGACAAAAATAGATATTTTCTCAGGCTTTTTAGGAGCAGGTAAAACCACGCTTATAAAAAAACTTATCGAAGAAGCATATAAGGGCGAAAAGGTAGTTCTTATTGAAAACGAGTTTGGTGAGATAGGTATTGACGGCGGCTTTTTAAAGGAAGCAGGGGTTGAGATAAACGAAATGAATTCGGGTTGCATCTGCTGTAGCCTTGTAGGTGATTTTAGTGAGGCTTTAAAAAAAGTAATTGCTGATTTTAACCCTGAAAGAATTATTATCGAGCCGTCAGGTGTCGGCAAGCTTTCGGACGTTATTTTGGCGGTTGAGGATGCAAAACTCGATGACGCCGTACTCAACGGTTTTACCACCGTTGTTGATGCAAATAAGTGTAAAATGTATATGAAGAACTTTGGTGAGTTCTTTATAAATCAGGTCGAGCACGCTGCAACTATTATTTTAAGCCATACTGGTATTGCTACAAGCGACAAAATTGAAAAGTGTGTTGAAATGCTTAGAGTTCATAATGAAAAAGCGGTTATCGTTACTACTGATTGGGACAAGCTGACAGGTCATCAGCTGCTTGAGGCTATCGAGCGTAAGAATACTCTTGAAGCGGCACTCCTTCACCTTCATCATGAGGATGAATGTCCTGTCTGCGGACATCACCACCACGAGCATCACCATCATCATGATGAAGATTGCGAATGTGGATGCCACGAGCACCATCATCACGGTGAACACGAACATCATCACGAGCACCATCACGATGAACATCACCATCACGACCACGATGAAGATTGTGATTGCGGCTGTCATCATCACGACCATGACCACGAACACGGGCATCATCACCACCATGCTGATGAGGTGTTTACCTCAATAGGCCGCGAAACGGCAAAGAAATTCACCGCCGAGGCTATAGAAAAGGCACTTTCTGCTCTTTGTGATGAGGAAAAATACGGTATCGTGCTTCGTGCTAAGGGTATCGTAGAAGCAGAGGACGGCAGCTGGATACATTTTGATTATGTCCCCGGTGAGCCTGATGTAAGAAGCGGCTCGGCAGAAGTTACAGGCAGACTTTGCGTCATCGGTTCAAAGCTGAACGAAGCCGCAGTTGCAGAGCTGTTTGGGTTATAGGTGATATAAATGAGAGATATACCTGTTTATCTTTTCACAGGCTTTTTGGAGTCGGGAAAGACTAAATTTATAAATGAAACCTTGGGCGACGAGCGTTTTAACGCAGGCGAGCGCACCTTGCTTCTGCTTTGTGAGGAGGGAATAGAGGAGTATGACATTTCCTCCTATCCTCATAAAAACGTATTTATCGAGGTCATTGAGGAAAAAAGCGAGCTGACTGCACAAAATATGCTGTCGCTTGTGAAAAAGCATAACGCTGAGCGAGTCATTATCGAATATAACGGAATGTGGTTGCTGCAGGAGCTTTTTGCTGCGCTGCCTCGTGAATTTGTACTTAGTCAGGAATTCTGCTTTGTCGATTCCAATACAATAATGACCTACAACGCTAATATGAGAAACCTTGTTTTTGATAAATTCCAGTCTGCAGAGCTTATCGTCTTCAACCGACTTGACGAAAACACGGATTTTATGCCCTTTCACAAGCTTGTACGCGCCGTCAGCCGCAGAGCCGATATCGCATATGAGTACAAGAGCGGATATGTAAAATATGACGACATTGTCGATCCGCTTCCGTTCGATATTAATGCTGATGTTATCGAGATAGCTGATAAGGATTACGCTCTCTGGTTTCAGGATATGATGAACGATATGAAAAAATATGTCGGAAAGACGCTTCGTTTCAAGGGCATAGTTGCCCGCGACGGAAAGATACCCGACAATACATTTGTTGTCGGCAGACACGTTATGACCTGTTGTGCTGACGACGTTCAATATTGCGGAATTGCCTGCGATTGGTCGGGAAGCCGTACGCTCAATACTAACGATTGGGTAATGATTACTGCTAAGCTTTCTATAGGCAACCATAAGCTCTATAAGTCTAAGGGACCAATCCTTACTGCCATATCTGTAAGCCGAACCTCTGCTCCCGAAGAGCAGATAGCGACCTTCTATTGATATGGATATTAAGATATTAATAACTCCGAATTACGGTACTAACTGCTATCTTCTGGAAAATGAAAGCTCGGCTGCCGTTATCGACCCCGGCGAGATAACACCCGAGCTAATGAAATTCGCTGAAGAGCAGAAGCACAAACAAAATAAACTGATAATTCTCACCCACTGCCACTTTGACCATATCGGCGGTGTAGAAGCGGTAAAGCAGATTTGGAGCTGTCCCGTACTGATAGGCGAGGATGAAGCTGAAGGCCTCATTGATAACAGAATAAATCTTTCGGGAATATGGACACCGGAAAAGATATCCATACCCCCTGATAAGACGGTCTGCGACGGCGATATTATAGAACTCGGTGAGGATACCTTAAAGGTAATTCCTGCACGGGGACATACAGTAGGCTCGGTCTGTTATCTTTGCGATAATATCCTCTTCAGCGGAGATACTCTCTTTCGTATGAGTATAGGCAGAACAGATCTTCCAACAGGGGATTATAACAGTCTGCTTTGTTCTCTGCGTAAACTGTCAGTACTGCCCCGCGATATAACTGTTCTTTCAGGACACGGACCGCGGACCGCCATCGGGTTTGAATTGGATAACAATCCTTATTTAAAAAAAGACAGGTAACTTTCTTTTGTGTTTATAGACTTGATAAACACCGATTTTATTGATATAATACTTAAAAACAAACGTTGTGTAATAAAAAGGTAAAGGTGCTAATATGAACTTACTCGGAATAGATTTCGGTACAACTTCGGTCAAATCGGTAATGTTTGATGAAAAATTCAACGAGCTTGCCGATTCCCTTCAGGATTACACTCTCAAAACGGCGGGGGATAGGGTAGAGCTACCAGCCGAAAAGTATTGGGAGCTTCTTAAAAACGCAATAGATAGCTCAAAAGAAAAAGCAAAGGTAGACGCTCTTGCTATCGATACCCAGTGTGAAACCCTTATATTGACAGACGAAAAAGGCGAGCCTGTGCGTGATGCTATCGTATGGCTCGATAACCGCGCTACCGCAGAGGCAGAGCTTATTGAAAAGCAGTTCGGCAGACAGAAGGTATACGAGATAACGGGTCAGCCCGAGATTACGGCTACCTGGCCTGCTTGTAAGCTACTTTGGGTAAAGAATAACGAGCCTGATGTCTGGGCGAAGACCAAAAAGATCTTTTTGCTTGAAGACTATTTGCTTTATAAGCTGACGGGTAAATTTGTTACCGAAAAGACCCTTCAGTCCTCAAGTCTTTACTTTGATGTAAGAAACGGAGATTGGTGGGACGAAATACTGGATCTTATCGGGGTAGGCCGTGAGATGCTGCCCGAGCTTCTTGACAGCGGAGTCGCCGTTGGCGAGTATGAGGGCATAAAGGTCGTCACCTCGGCTATGGATCAGGTTGCGGGCGCAGTCGGAGCGGGAGTTATAAAAGAAGGTATCATCAGCGAAATGACGGGTACTACAATGGCGATATTTATGCCTACTGAAAAGATGCCTGAATATGACGAGGATAGCTTTGTGCCATGTCATTATAACTTTAACGGCGGATACGCTCTTCTTTCATGGAGTGCTACCGCGGGAATGGCTCTTAAGTGGTTCCAAAAGGCATTTATGAGCGATAAAAACTTTAAAGAGATAGATGAAATGGCGAAGAATATCCCCGTTGGCAGTGACGGAGTGACCTTCCTGCCTTATCTTTGCGGCTCTACTATGCCGAAATATAACCCCGATGCCAGAGGCTCCTTTACGGGGCTCACCCCCGAGCATACCCCTGCTCACTTTGCAAGGGCTATAATGGAGTCGGTAGCATGTATGCTTAAGAGCAATCTTGACTATCTCGGCGTTCCCGTAGAAGAAATACGCATTATGGGCGGCGGCGCAAAGAGTCCTCTCTGGTGCTCTATGAAGACCAACCTTACGGGCAAAAAGCTCGTTACCCTTAAAAATAAGGAAACCGCTTGTCTCGGCTCGGCAATATTTGCAGGAGTCGGCGGAGGAGCCTTTTCTTCTGTTGAAGAGGCTTGTCGCAATATCGCCACCGATAAGGAATATATGCCTACCGGCGATGACTATTCTGCAGTTTACGAAAGTTTTAAAAAGTATGATGATATATTGAATATCAGAAAATAATTCCAAGACCAACCCTTCGGGGTTGGTCTTTTTACCACTTGTTTTTAAATATTTACCGAATGCTTTGGGACGGTTGAAAAATTAGAGCGGATATGATAGATTGGATTTACAAGGAGGGAACCTCAAATGAAACTAAGTATCTTTATCGATAAAGAAAGAGAGGAGGAGGTGATAGTCTACGCTCATGAGAAAAATGATATTGTGATGTCAATAGAACGGCTTGTCCGAGAAAACAGCGTTGAGCTTTTAGGATATAAAGACGACAGCGTGGAAAAGCTTTTTGCACAGAGGAC
This sequence comes from Acutalibacteraceae bacterium, assembly GCA_045591645.1. Lineage (GTDB taxonomy): Bacteria > Bacillota > Clostridia > Oscillospirales > Acutalibacteraceae > SFWF01. The sequence goes on from JAZNTG010000076.1 coordinate 5,515, forward strand.
TTATGTTCGGTGGCTTCGGACCGATAGTTGTCGGCATAGTATATGTTATACTGTCGCACACATTAGCGGATTTTTCGCTTTCAGGTGATGAGGTTTTTCTTGCTACATTATCGTCATACCTGCTCGCCTTTGTTCAGGCGGGAGCATCGGTTTTCAATCAGATAGAGCATTGACCCTTAGCAAAGTCCCTTTTGTGTCACTTTGCAACACTGTTTGCTGCCTATGCACTCTGTTACATTTCAAACAGCTGGATACCCTTTGAACCGATGATACTTCTCGTTTTTTCAGTGATATTTATAGTCGCCTATTTAATTATATGGTTTTCGGTCTACCTATCGATTAAAGCTGCAAGCAGAAAATTTAACGAAAAACTAGGATAAATTCTTAATTCCCGAGGGATCTCGGGAATTATTTTTTGCAGCCCTCTTTTTTCGACAAATTTCGCGCCATACAATAGTTTATTATTTATAATACAAGTTGATACTAGGCTATGGTAAGGAATAGAACATAACGAGGATTATCTTATCTGATATCGGCAAATTTTAGCAAATTTTAGCCTAAAACTCCTTGATATATTTTAGGAAGTGTGCTATAATACAAACAGTTAGTAATGCGACGAAATGTTGTTGTTCTGCTACGCCGTCAGATAATGATCGTTTTATCGTATTATTGTCCGAAAGATCGAATCTGCTTAAGCAGGGCTCAGATGTCAGGATACTTCTCAATTACATATTGGATGTTATGCTCGGATATGCAGTAAGAGTATTCAACGGCGAGCTTGACGACGAAAAAACAACAGCAGAATATAAACAATAATTCTGCGGACAGTACCGCAGAGAAAATAATGATTATAGAATGTTGAAATGCAAAGCATTTCAACGAAAAGCCGATAAATCGGCTCTTAATCAAATAAATTCGGGAGAATTTATTTGATTAACTACATCATTATGACGGCTTCTGACGCAGCTGCAGAAGAAGCTATGAAAAAAGTATAGCAATCCCCAGCAGAAAAGAGCAAATTCCCTATGGCAAATTACCCCAGTCTATTAACAGCACAGCATGACTCAAGCGTTAAGCTTGATGACCCCACACAAATAATGCTTTTTGCAGCATCAGTATGTATTTTAATTTTGATAATCGGAGTATTAAGCCGACTCAGAGGCTTTACTCAGGAGCTGAAATACTTAAACAGCGAGATTGGCAGAACGTCAGGAAAGGAACAGCGGCATTACATCCGCAAAAAGCGCAGACTCTGGCTATCCCTTGTACCGTTTTTTAAAAAATAAACTGTATAGCCTGACACAAACTGATTTTTAATAAATTCACGTAAAATTAGTTTGGGATTCACCTCATTTACCGATCTATCGATACAAATACCGATAATACCGGCGCGGCAGAACCTGAGAATATTCAGCAAACAGAGCAAACTCAGATCACCGATACCGATGCCGTAATTGAGGAAAACGGTGAAAATGTTTTAGAAGAGACCGCAAACGAAGAAAACTAAAGAATAATAAATAGAGACTGTCATTAACAGACAGTCTTTATTGTTATATTGATAAAATTTGAAATAAATAGTATAATATATAATTGGAACGGAGGTAAGTCTATGAATTTTTCTGAGATTGCAATTAACCGTCAGTCCTGCCGTAGCTATGACACGTCAAAAGCGGTCGAGGACGAAAAGCTTTCCGCGATCCTAGGTTCTGCAAGGCTCGCGCCCTCTGCCTGCAACGGACAGCCATATATGCTCAGCGTCTGCAAAGGGGAAAGAGCCCGACAGGTTGCAAAAGCAACTATGGGTATGGGAATGAATAAGTTTGCCGCTGATGCCCCTGTACAGATAGTTATATCCGAAATGCCTTATGTAAAAAGCGCCGCTCTCGGCGCAAAGCTCAAGGGCAACGACTACCGCTCTATCGATATAGGAATAGTCTCTGCTTATATTACCGCCGAAGCAACGGCACAAGGACTTTCTACCTGCATACTCGGCTGGCTCGACGATGAGGAAATACGCAAAATATGTGGCATCGACGGCGCTGTGCGGCTTGTTATCTGCCTCGGCTATGCCAAGCAGGAGGATAAGCTCCGCGATAAAAAACGCAAAGCTATGGAAGAGCTTGTAAAAGAAATAGTTTAAATAATAAGGGTCTGACACAATAATGTGTCAGACCCTTGTTGTTTTAATAATACCCTTCTGTAGAAAGATAGCGTGAACCGGAATCGGGGAATATCACTACGATTTTCTTGCCGCGGTTTTCCTCGCGCAAGGCTACCCTTAGTGCTGCCGCATATGCCGCACCTGAGGATATTCCCACAAGGAGTCCCTGCTTTCCTGCAAGCTCCCGTCCTGCCGTAAACGCTTCCTCATCGCTGACGGTCAGCAGCTCATCAAATATCTCGGTATCAAGTATCTCAGGAACAAAGCCTGCGCCGATACCCTGAATTTTGTGAGCACCCTTTTCACCGCCCGAGAGTACAGGAGAGGAGGCAGGCTCTACTCCGATTATTTTTACAGAGCTGTTTTGGCTCTTTAAATATTTTCCGACTCCGCTTATCGTTCCGCCCGTACCTATCGCTGAAACAAGAATATCCACCTTACCGTCGGTGTCGCGCCATATTTCGGGACCTGTTGTCTCAAAATGAGCGAGGGCATTTACGGGGTTTGTAAACTGACCCATTACCGTACCGCCCAGAGTGTGTGCCAGCTCCTCAGCCTTTTCAATAGCGCCCACCATACCGAGTGTGCCATCAGTCAGGACTACCTCGGCACCGTAAGCCTTCATTAATGTAATGCGTTCTTTTGACATAGAGTCGGGCATAGTTATTATTACACGGTATCCCTTTGTAACGCCTATCATCGCAAGACCGATACCTGTGTTGCCGCTGGTAGGCTCTATAAGAGTGTCACCTTTCTTAATTTTACCGCTTTTTTCAGCCTGCTCTATCATATAAAGTGCGGCGCGATCCTTAATGGAAGCCGCGGGGTTAAAGAATTCAAGCTTCGCATATATTTCAGCCTCACCGTCATATTTAAGCTGGAGCAGGGGAGTATCGCCGACAAGGTCGGTTAAGGATTCATAAATATTCATAAATATCACACCCGATTATTTTTTTAAATTGTACCATACAATATGTAATATAGTCAATAAAAGAGGCATTATTCTGATAAACAGCCATAATTTACGAGCAGAATTGTCCACAAATTGACCGTTTTCAGGCAAAATGCGGCTTTATGCCGATTTTGACATTTATATATTAAATATAATTAACAAAAAAGCTATTATTATTTTATAATAAATGCCAAATTTAAAATAATGTAAAAAAACACATAAAAATTTTTAATAAATATCTTGCCTTTTTGTTCAGATTGTGATAAAATGAAACAGACAAAGTAGGGGTATTGTTGTGTCTTTATGCCTAAAATGCAAAAAAGCACCGTAATTTCCCGAGTGATTGCTTCCGACAATACGTCGGACATAATTTGTGTAAACAAGGTATAGGAGGAAATTTTAAATGCGCAATTTAAAGAAAATTATCGCTGTTGTTGTAACTCTTGTTATGCTTATCGGCGTAGTAGGAATTTCAGCTTCTGCAGCAGACGAAGCTCCCACTATCGTTCTTTCAGGAAGAACACAGGCTAGAGTAGGAGATACATATGAGCTTACTGTTTCTCTTAACGGTAAAGACACGGTAGGCGGTGTAGAAGGTGTTATCACATATACTGGCGCAACTTATGCAAGTGTTGCTTTTGCAAATACTGAAAATAGCGCAAAGATCAGAGATAACGGAGACGGTACCATCAACTTTGTTGGCTTATCGAGCCAGACCAATGCAGATGGTAAATGGTTTACCTTAACCTTTAATCTCAGTGGCGAAGCGTCTGATGCATCATTTGCTATAGCCTCCTGTGAGGGTGCAAACGTTGACGGAACAGGATATGTTACAGTTGCTACCGAATCGACTGCATTAACTACTTATCCCGACGGTATCATTGATATGTCCGGTGCGTGGATCTTGCTTGAGACCGGCAAAGAAGACCTTCGCTTCGGTGTTAACTATAGCGAAACTAACCTTAAAGCATACAAGCAGGATGCTGAAATTGAAGAGTACGGAGTACTTCTTATGGTTACTCAGAAGCTTGCAGGTCGCGAGCTTGAGCACAAAATGATCGCAGACCAAGAGCCTGGTCTTGCTTATGCAAGAGTTACCGATGGTTCTGCGCCGGCCGAAAGCTTCTATACCTATATTAAGAACAGTGCTTCATGGTCTGCTAACAGCAAGGGCGTACGAATCTCGGCAAGAGCATACATAAAGCTTAAGGACGGAGATATCATTTACAGCAATAACGATGTGATAGATCCTGAAATTACTGACGGATATTCTTCCAAGTCTATTATAGGCTGCGCAAAGATTGCCGCTGCAAAAATTGTTGCTAATACAGAGACCGTATACGAAGGTACCGATAAGGCAACTTTAGAGGACATTATAGAAAAAGGTAAGCAAGGTCCTCTGGAAGAGTCGGATAAGACAACTCTTATGTCTCTTGTAAATAAATATGCTAGCTATGTAAAATAGGATTATAGCTGAATAAATTTATGTTTATTATTTGGAGGATTAAATAGATATGAAAAAATTTCTTGAAGCAGAGGTAGAAATTACTCTTCTCTCAGCAACTGATGATTTGCTATTAGGCAGTACTGAAATGGATGAGCCTACTGAAGATCCTGAGGACTAATAGGTTTGAAGGAGACGGTTATGTTGAAAAGAATAGCTATTATCCTTCTTGCAGGACTTCTCTCAGTCACTGTTATAGCTTGCTCCTCTAAAGATGAAGATGACAGTATCTCATCAACAGATGCATCGTCCAGTAATTCTACTAATAGTACAGTATCTTTTTACGAGGAAGATGAGGATCTGACTTCGTCAGAGCTTGAAGAGATCGTAAGCGAATGGATGGAGACTGTAAGTCCGATAATCGTTCCGTCTGAGAACCCTTCATCAGAAGAGAATACCAGTTCAGAAGTTGGAACATCATCCGTAGATTCTAGCACTTCTAGTACATCTTCTTCTGAGTCCGTTTCTTCAGATAATACGTCTAGTTCTAGCTCAGAAAATTGGATAGGACCATTCTAAGCAAATTCCTCAATAATACCTATTATAAAACCCTCCGTGAAGGCACGGAGGGTTTGGTATTTATATAGCCTTCCCCAGCGGTATTCCCCACGGGTGGGGAAATATCCGAAGGACAAAAGGGTGCCGTCTCCGGCAAGGGAAAGGGGGATTTTGCGAAGCAAAAGACGGATGTGGAGAGTCCTATACTCGAAAGCGATTAGATTTAAAAATATACTGACATTTTGTAGGGACACGTGTCCCCGACGGTCCGCCATTGTATTGAATAATTTGCGGGATGATAATATCTTTCCCTACATCTGTAGCTTTGATCAGGCAATAAGATGTAGGTGCGACAATCTGTCGCCTGTTAAAATCCATCCGAAGGACATCATAACTCGGCGAAGCCGAATATCACACGGTGTAGCCGTATATCACTGCGAAGCAATATCACTCGCCAAAGGCAAATAACTGGCGGCACCCTCCGTAAGGAAGGTGCCGCCAGCGGTCCTTGACTAATTTACTGTTGAATGAGCTTTTTTAGAAAAAGAGCGACGGTATCCAGTAGGTTAATATCGACATTATAGTTCCTGCGCCGATCACGCCGAGGGTTATTATCCATATCGAGCGTGTAAACTTTACATTCAGAGCGTTTGCTACAAGGGCACCTGTCCATGCACCTGTACCAGGGAGTGGAATGGCTACGAAGGTGAAGAGTCCGAATGCGCTTGCGGCGTCGACCTTTGCGCTCTTTTTCTGTGCACGCTCATCAAGCTTTATAACTATCTTGCGAAGCCAGAGGAAATTTGTGCGCTTTATGAAATCAAATATCTTTCTTATAAAGAGCAGTACAAACGGTATGGGAAGCATATTTCCAATAACGCATATCGGGAAGGCGACTATCCAATCCACACCCAGCAGACTTGCGGCGAGCATACCGCCGCGCAGTTCTAAAACGGGTAGTAAGGATACGATGAATATAATTACCTCTGAGGGTATTGTAGATTTAAAAAAATTAGTTATTGCTTCAACTATTCCGTCCATGGTAGCACCTCTGAAATTATTTTAGAAAGATCGTTCGGAAGCTCGCCTCCTACGATTGGCAGATATACAAAGTAATAAGCAAGCAGTCCGAAGCATACCAGTAGCAGTATTGCAATAATGAGCAAAGTAACATTAGTACCGTTTTTGCGTCGGTGAAGTCTGCGGTCAGGATCTGAATTAGTTTCTGCCTTTACGGTAGGCTTATCCTCGGCATCCGATATCATAGCAACAAAGCCCTCGGAGCTGCTTCTGATAACGGCATCTTCTGTCCGAGTCTCCAGCTCGCCCTTCGCGTCTTGTTTTATATCGTCAGTCGTGTCTTGCTCGACCGCTTCGGTCGGCTCAATTACTGCTTTATCGGCGGCCTCCGCTTCCTCAGAGTGCGCGGTCTCTGAAGCATCAATGGTAGCAGTGCTATCGTCAGCTGTAGTGTTATCTTGGGCCACGGTGTCTTTTTCAATAGAGGCTGCAGTCTCAGCCTCGGTGGGATCTGTAGCTGTTAAAGCTTCATTGTTCTGCTCATCGACAGTAACTGAGCTGCCCACTTCTGCCGATTGAATATCGGCGGTAGCAGGCATAAACTCCTTGCGTGCTGAACTTAAAATATTTGACTGATCTATTATTGGGTTATGCTCACTTTCATGACGTAAGCGTTCATTATATGCTTCGACCTGATTGATATCAAAAATATACTGATGAATATATGAACGCATAACCTCGTGACGTAGTGCTCGTTCAGAGGTTACGATAATGATAGATTGCTTT
>JAZNTG010000077.1:0-34677 GCA_045591645.1 Acutalibacteraceae bacterium
CGGTTTTTGATATGTTTATAATTGCAAATAATATGATTTTCTCCTTGATAAATTAATGAATATGTGGTAAAATAATAAGCAAGATAATAAGCAAGTTGGAGGGTGCATAATGTCTTATATACCGCCATATCAGATAACAAATAAAATATTATTGCTTGTGGCTGAGATTTCAGAAAAAATCGGTAAAATTACCGAGCGCACGAATTTGGATTCAAAACCACATTTGCGTAAGAACAACAAAATCAAGTCTATTCATTCATCTCTTAAAATTGAAGCTAATTCCTTGTCGTTGGATGAGGTTAGAGACGTTATAAATGGTCGTACTGTAATTGGTGAACGTAAGGAAATCCAAGAGGTTAAAAACGCTTATACTGCCTATGAGGAAATCGGAAAGTTTGATATTTACAACTTAGAGGATTTTAAACGTTTGCACAGTATTATGACAAAATATATCGTGGATGAAAGCGGTAGCTTCCGTAAGGGAGAAGAAGGTGTATTTAAAGGAGATAAGTGTATATTTATGGCACCGCCTGCACGGTTTGTTCCTGAACAGATGCAAAATTTGTTCGATTGGATGAAGAATTCTAATAATAAAGTGCATCCATTAATTCTGGCGTCTGTGTTTCATTACGAATTTGTTTTTATACATCCTTTTTCAGACGGCAACGGAAGAATGGCAAGGCTTTGGCATACAGCAATACTTAGCATGTGGAAACCTATGTTTGAATTTATTCCGATTGAAAGCCAAATCGAGAAATTTCAGGATGGGTATTATGATGCAATCGCTAAGTGTCATATAGACGGTGCAAGTACTGTGTTTATTGAATTTATGCTAACGCAGATTAGTGCAGTATTGGATGAAATATTAAATACCGCCGGTTCTTCTGCTGATAATCTTTCGGAATATGTTAAGAAGTTACTTTCAGTTATGGAATATGACACTCCATATACTGCAAATGCTATTTTGGATTTATTAGAGCTTAAATCAAAAGAAACTCTCCGCAAAAATTATATAGGCCCTGCTATCGAAAATGGTCTTATTAAAATGACATTGCCTGATAAACCCAATAGCAAAAATCAAAGGTACATTAAAATTTAAAGAGAAGGTTTAAAATGGCTAATAGATTGACATTAAATGGGGAACAGCTAGAACTTTTAAAGGAATGAAATTATCACTAAGAATTAGTTTGATTTTTTAAGGCTGTTAGTTAAATTCTCTTTTGGGTCACTTAAGCATTAAAAGGGGCTGTCTTACTAAGAAAAAGTAAGATAGCCCCTTTAACAACCAATTTGAGATTTAATTTTTTCTAAACTTTTGCAATTGTTTCACAAAAGAGTAATTTTTTTCACAGACAGATACCTATCAAATATTAAGTCTTTAATTATTTACTTCTTTAATCTTTTTAAATACCTATCAAAGTGAGGAACTGTAAAGTCAACTTCCCCTAACGAGGGAGCGTATATTAACCCTTTATTCATAAGCTGACTTCTTAATGGTGAAACTTGTTTCTGTTCTTTTCCCATATACTTGGCAACTTGTGATGTGGAACAGGGAAAATCTTTGCATTTTAACATAGCAAACAAAAACTCTTTTTCTTTTTTTGTAGCACGATTATATCGTGCTCCAAAAAAACTTTTTTCTAACCGTTCCATATATTCCTCATATATACTATCTACATCAGATTCAGACACCCTAGTTTTATCATTTTGTTTTTGAATTATATTTTCCCAAATGCAATAGCCTATTTCTTGAATAAAATACGGATAACATCCTGAATGTTTGACAATTTTTTTCAATGCTTTTTCCGAATACTTTACTTCATATTTAGCGGCGGGTTCTACTATCGCAGAAATAGCATTTTGCTCATTTAATGATGAGATCTCAATAAATTGAAACAGTCTCTCAGAATAAGATTTTGCCTCACCCGATATTCTTTGTATTGTAGGTAGACCTGCCCCTATGACTAAAATCGGAAGACGCAGTTGGTTTATTCGATGAATTGCTGCAATCAGTGCAGATAATTGTTTGTTTTCTGCACTTTGGATTTCATCAATAAAAAAGCAAACAACATTTTGCGTCTCCAGTGAGATTTTTCCCAATGTAACAAACAATTCTATAAGGTCAACAGACAAATCTCTTTGATTAGTATTTGTTGAATTTATTGATATAGAAGCCTTTCCTTCATTAAGATCATATTCTAGAGAAAAAATACTAATGATTTTTTGGAATTTGTTTTTTAATTTCTGAGAAAAGTTCATATCCTCAATAAATCTTTGAGATTCAACAATTATTTTTTTTACCAGCGAGATATGTTCATCGCATTCTATATGACAATATAATAGCTCCTTATCTTCAGCCACATCTTCAATTTTATTTAACAGTACTGTCTTTCCAACACCTCTAACACCATAAAAAATACAATGTCGAGCCATTTCGCCATTAACGACCTCATTTATATAGTCGGTGACCTGTAAAATAGTTTCATCTCTTCCAGCTAAAAAATTTGGTTTTGTCCCTGCTCCCGGTGTATATGGGTTTGGCATAATGATCCCCTTTTTCATCTTTTTTTGTAAATAATCGTCAATATAAGTTCTCATAATACAACCCCTTATAATACATATATGTAATGTTATACGTTGTATTCGAGTGATTATATTTATATTTTAACATATATTAGCAATTTTTTCAACTTTAAAGTCAGCAAATAGAAGAGTAAAATTAATAACCGCTTTGAATAAACAATATATGGATCAGTTACAAAGCCTACATAGTTTGGTAGAGAGATTTGTTAAGTAGTTTACTGTTTTAAGTTTACCATATAGGAGAACTTTGCTAAGCATTACTGAGAAAGCATAATTGACAAAAAGCAGTTGCCCTTTAACATAAGGACAACTGCTTTTTATAATTTGATATTCCTATTACACTACCAACCTAATACCGTATGTAATCTGCCTTTCGTAGCCTTTTACAGTACGGTTTTTACGTGTGAAATTCATATGTCGTACAGGACAGATGTTATTAACCATCTGTCCGCCGATAGAGCCTGCCTGCTTAGCGGTAAGGTCTCCGTTGTAACCCTGCTTAAGATTTACGCCTACTTCGTTAGCTGCTTCCATCTTAAAACGGTTGAGTGCATCCTTAGCCTCGGGAACTACGTTCTTAGCCATTTGCTTTTCCTCCTTTTTTAAAGGTTGTATTTTGCGTTTGCAGTATTATTTTGTTCTCAGACTAATGAATTATCATAGGTAAAATTTTGTAATGTTTATGGATTTTTTATCGTTATTGAATATCTTAAAATAATATTGACACTATAAATAAATGGTGATATAATTTTAAATGCAATGAAGGGAAGAGTACTGTTGTACTGAGCTTTAAGAGAGCCGCTGGCGGTGGAAATGCGGTAGTTTAGTCAATAGGAAAGACACCCCTGAGCAGTCGGAAGAAAGCTTTTGGTGATTAGAACCGGCCGTGTCAGAGCGTTAATCTGTTTGAGTGAGTTTTAAAGTTTTAAGACTAATCTGGGTGGCACCGCGGAAGTAGCTGTCTTTCGTCCCTGAGCTTCGGGATGATTGACGGTTTTTTTATTTTATTTAATAGGAGAGTGCCTTGTGCAGGTAACTAAAGAACTAATAGAATATGTATCGGCTCTGTCAAAAATAAGGCTCAGCGATGAGCAGGCAGAAAAAATGAAGGCTGAGCTTGGAGCGATCATTGAATATATGGATGTGCTGAACAAGCTTGATACAGAGCATATCGAGCCGTTATCTCATATTTTTTCTGTTACCAATATTATGAGAGATGATGTGGTCGTGCAGTCGTATGATAGGGAAGAGCTTCTTAAAAATGCACCTGATCGTACAGAGGAAACATTCGTTGTTCCCAAGGCTGTAGAATAGGGGGACGAGCGTAATGGATGTTATGAGAATGACCGCCCTTGAACTTGGTGCAGAAATTAAGAAAGGCAATATCAGCTCAGTCGATGCTGTAAAAGCGGTAATAGATGCCGCTGAGAGATCGGAAGGTAAGATCAATGCTTATATTACCTTAAACAAAGAAACTGCTCTTGCAAAAGCTGAAGCTGTCCAAAAGAAAATTGAAGCAGGAGAGCTTACATCTTTGCTGGCGGGAGTACCTGTTGCTGTCAAGGATAATATCTGCACACGCGGTATCAGGACGACCTGTGCGTCTAAAATTCTTGGCGATTTTAATCCTCCGTATAACGCTACTGTTGCAGAAAGGCTTGAAAAGGCGGGCGCTATAATACTCGGAAAAACCAATATGGATGAGTTTGCAATGGGCTCTACCTGCGAAACCTCCTACTACGGATCTGTAAAGAATCCTTTTGATACCGATAAGGTTTCAGGCGGTTCTTCGGGAGGCTCAGCCGCAGCAGTATCCGCGGGTGAAGCATTTGCTGCGCTTGGCTCTGATACAGGCGGCAGTATACGTCAGCCTGCTTCGTATTGCGGGGTTACAGGCTTTAAACCCACTTACGGTACCGTTTCGCGCTATGGTCTTATAGCTTATGCATCTTCTCTTGATCAGATAGGACCTATCGGCAGGGATATTGCCGACTGCGCCGCAATTATGGATATAATTTCGGGAAAGGACAGTCTTGACGGCACATCTCTTGATATTCAATATCCAGACTATCTTGCTTCGTTAAACGGCGATATCAAAGGTATGAAGCTTGGCTTGCCCCGTCAGTGTTTTGATATGGGAGTAGACCCCGAGATCAAGCAAAAAGTGCTTTCGGTAGCCGATAAGCTAAAAGAACTCGGAGCTGATGTTCAGTATTTTGACCTACCGTTTTTTGATTATGTCATTCCAACTTATTATATTATAGCATCAGCTGAAGCAAGCTCTAACCTGTCTCGTTATGATGGGGTCAAATACGGTTATAGAAGTTATGACTATAAGAATCTGAGTGAGCTTTATAATAATAGCCGAAGCGAAGGCTTTGGTGACGAGGTTAAAAAGAGAATATTACTTGGTACTTTTGTGCTTTCAAGCGGATATTTTGATGCCTATTATAGGAAAGCACTTAAGGTGAAGGCGGTTATCAAATCAAAGTTTGATGAGATATTTGAGAAATTTGATGCCATACTTTGTCCAACCGCTCCCACTACTGCACCCACGCTTGGAATGAGCCTTACAGACCCGCTTAAGATGTATCTTTCCGATATATATACAGTTTCGGCAAATCTTGCAGGTTTACCCGCGGTATCTGTACCTTGCGGCTATGATAGCTCTCGAATGCCTGTGGGTGCTCAGATAATGGGACCAGTGCTCGGCGATGCAAGGGTTTTAAATATCGGGTATGCCTATCAGCAAGTAACCGATTTTCATAAAAGAGGGGCGGAGGTGGATTTATGAGCTGGGAGATCGTAATGGGACTTGAGGTCCATGTTGAGCTCGCGACAAATTCGAAAATTTTCTGCTCCTGCTCCACCGAATTCGGCGGCCAACCGAATACTCACTGCTGTCCTATTTGTACAGGTATGCCCGGAACACTTCCTGTTTTGAACCGAAGAGTGCTTGAATATGCAATCAAAGCGGGTATCGCACTTAATTGCGAAATAACTAAGTATAACAAATTTGACCGTAAAAACTACTTTTATCCCGATCTTCCTAAAGCCTATCAGGTTTCACAGCTTTATTTACCTTTTGCCCGAAACGGTAAGGTAGATATAACGACCGGATCAGGACTCAGCAAGTCTGTAAGGATACATGAGATCCATATGGAGGAGGACGCGGGCAAGCTTGTTCATTCTCCGAACGGAGATGCAACTTATACTGATTATAACCGTTGCGGTATTCCGCTGATCGAGATCGTATCCAAGCCTGATTTCAGGTCATCTGAGGAAGTAATAGCATATCTTGAAAAGCTGAAATCGACCTTTGAATATCTTGGGATTTCCGATTGTAAGATGCAGGAAGGCTCGATGCGTGCGGATGTTAATCTTTCGGTAAGACCCTCAGGTGCAGCCGAATTAGGGACAAGAACCGAAATGAAGAATCTTAACTCGTTCAAAGCTATTGAAAGGGCTATCAAGTTTGAGGCGGCCCGTCAGATAGACATTATCGAAAACGGCGGAAAAGTTATTCAGGAGACACGTCGTTGGGACGATGGCAAGTCAATGAGCTTTGCAATGCGCTCTAAAGAAAATGCGCAGGATTACCGTTATTTTCCCGAGCCTGATATTCCGCCTATTGAGATTTCTGATGAAATGATAAAGCAGCTCCGTAGCATTCAGCCTGAGTTTGCAGAGGACAAGGTAAACAGATATGTTCGCGAATTTGATATCGAAAAAGCTGATGCTGAAATAATAGCAGGTTCTAAATATCTGGCACAGCTGTTTGAGGATACTGTTGCCTTGTGTAACAAACCTCGTGAAGTGCGCTTCTGGATAATTAATCAGATAATGTACTTTATGAATGAGAAGGGGATATTACCCGAAAATATAATCCTGTCGTCAGAGAAATTTGCTCAGTTCGTGAGTATCGTTGCTGCTGAGAGGATCAATCGTCAAACGGGAAAAACTGTTTTTGAAGCTATGTTTTTCGGCGGGCCTGACTTTGATGTTGAGCTTTTTATAAAGGAAAATGGGCTTGAACAGGTCGATGACAGCGAAGTTATCCGAGACGTAGTAAAAACAGTTCTTGATGCAAATCCCGACACTGTTGAGCAGTACAGGTCAGGTCAGACAAAGGTAGTAGGATTCTTTGTTGGGCAGGTAATGAAGGCTACCCGCGGTAAAGCAAGGCCTGAAACTGTTAATAAAATCGTAGCTGAAGAGTTGGCTAAAATATAAAATGGAGGAAAAAATATGGAATTTTTAAATACTGAAAAGAGAGTAGACACCACCGATATCGCTTATGTTATCAAAGGCTTTAATGAGGGCACCATAAAGGACGGTGATAAAGTAACTGTCAAGGGTTCGCTTCACAGAATCAGAGAAATGAGCGGCTTTGCGTTTGTTATTATCCGTTCTGCAAGGAGTGTCTTCCAGTGCATCTGGGAAGAGGGAATATCAAAGTGTGACGTTAAGGATTTCTCAGTTGAGGAATGTGTAATTGTTAACGGAACTCTCATTAAAGAGGAGAGAAGCCGTCTCGGATTTGATATCCGTATCGATGATATGACTAGGATTTCGGGTAAGGCGGAGGTTCCGCCCATCGAGATCGGTAACGATAAAAAAATTGAGAAGCTAAACCTTAATACTCTTCTCGATAACAGAATTATTGCGCTCAGAAACCCCAAGACTCGCGCAATTCTGAAAATTGCCGACGGTGTTATGTACGCATTCCGTGAATTCTTGCGTCAGGAAGGCTTCACCGAATTTGTACCGCCTAAAATGGTAACTGCAGGTGCTGAGGGCGGTGCTGATATGTTCGAGGTCGAGTATTTCGGCCGAAAGGCTTTCCTTAATCAGAGTCCTCAGACCTATAAGCAGATAATGGTCGGAGTTTTCCAGAAGGTATTTACCGTAGGACCGGTTTTCAGAGCTGAGAAGTACAGTACGAACCGTCATATCAATGAATTCCAGGGCCTTGACCTTGAAATGGGCTTCATAAATTCATTTGAGGATCTTATGGAGCTTGAAGCAAGAATGTTCCAGTTTATCTTTAAGACTCTTAACGAGCAGTATGCTCCCGAGCTCGAAATGTATCTCGGAAAAGACGGCAGACTGCCTGAGCTTACCTGTTTCCCCAAGATCAAGTTTACTGAAGCCAAGAAGCTTTTTGCTGATGCGCATCCCGGAAAGCAGGGCGAGCTTTCACTTTTAGAGCCTGACTTCGCTCCAGAGGAAGAAAAGTGGCTCGGTGAATACTTCCTCAAGGAGTACAACGCGCCTATTGTTTTTGTGACACATTATCCTACCGTTAAGCGTCCGTTTTACACTATGGAAGATCCTACAGATCCGAACTATACTCTTAGCTTCGATATGCTTCTTAACGGTCTTGAGGTCACTACTGGCGGTCAGCGTATCCACGATTATGAGATGCAGGTCGCTAAGATGAAGAGCCGCGGAATGGACGTCGATGACTTTGAGGATTATCTCACTATGCATAAGTACGGTATGCCTCCTCACGGCGGTATGGGTCTCGGTCTTGAGCGTATTGTTCAAAACATACTCGGCCTTGATAACATCAAGCAAGCGACTGCTTTCCCGAGAGATCGCGACAGACTTCGCCCTTAAGTATAAAAAAACCGCCGATTCAATCGGCGGATTTTTTGATTAATCGAAGAATTTTGCGTGAACGGCAGAAACTGCGCGGTCGGCATCCTTCTGATCGATAAGAACAGATATCTTAATCTCACTTGTTGAGATCATCTGTATATTTACATTCGCATCAGCAAGTGCTTCAAACATCTTTGCTGCAACACCTGGGTGAGTTTCCATACCTGCGCCTACTATAGACACCTTGGATACGGTGTTATCGGCAACTATCTTTTTATATTCAAGAATATCCTTGATCTCTTCAAGAGCGTTAAGTGCTTCCTTCGATTGGTCTTCGGTAACAGTAAAGGTGATATCCTTTGTACCGTCGCGGCCTACCGACTGTAAGATAATATCGATATTGATCTTTGCCTGAGCGAGCTTGTTGAATACCTTGAACGCTACACCGGGGGTGTCATTAAGACCGACTATTGAAATTCTTGAAACGTTATTATCCTTTGCTACGCCTCTTATGAGCATTTTTTCCATTTTAACCTTCTCCTTTACAATTGTACCGGGTTTTCTCTCTAAACTCGAAAGAACTTCGAGCTCAACATTGTATTTCTGTGCCATTTCTACGGATCTGTTGTTTAAGACCTGTGCTCCGAGTGATGCAAGCTCGAGCATCTCTGAATAGGTGATCTCATCCATTTTGACGGCACCCTTGACCTTTCTCGGGTCTGCGGTGTATACACCGTCAACGTCGGTATATATCTGACAGAGATCTGCATGCATTGAAGCCGCTATGGCAACAGCACTTGTATCTGAGCCACCGCGTCCAAGAGTCGTAATATTGTCATACTTGCTTATTCCTTGGAAGCCTGCGACAACAACTATCTTCTTTTTGTCAAGCTCACTTCTGATCCTCTCTGAGTCAACGTTTTTGATCCTTGCAACTGAGTGTGCAGAGTTTGTCTTAAAGCCTGCCTGCCATCCGAGAAGGGAAATAACAGGACAGCCAAGCTTCTCAATAGCCATTGCAAGCAGCGCGATAGAGATCTGTTCGCCTGCTGCCAGAAGCATATCCATCTCGCGCTTGGAAGCGCCGTCGGGATTTATCTCCTTTGCTTTTTCAATAAGATCGTCGGTAGTGTCGCCCTGTGCTGAGACAACAACTACGATATCGTTGCCTTTTTTATAGTCATCAATAATTATGTTGGCAACATTAAAGACTCTTTCGGCATTAGCGACCGAACTGCCGCCGAATTTTTTTACTATGAGTGACATAACTTTCCCCCAAAATTTGAATATATTATTACTTAGTCGATGGTGTGTAAAATGCTGATAGGTTCAGATTTTGTAAGACGACTAAGCTGTTTTCTGAGTGTGTTTTCGATATCATTCTCTGTAATAAAGGATATCTCGTTATTTGCAGCATCCTTGAAAAGAGTAACTTCGTTAAAAAGCATATCTATCTCGGCTTTAGCTGCGGCGAGGTCATCACATTTGCAACGGATGTATAGCTTTGTAACGTCATTCATTACATCTGCTACGTAAGAATCGTCACCGTCTTCCCAGAACAGGTACTTGCGAGCGGAGAGGTGTTTAACGCAGTCGATTACGTCGCCGACTACAGCGCTTGCTGTCGGGAATTTTCCTGCGCCTCTGCCGTAAAACATAACATCGCCGACCTCATCGCCTCGTACCATAATAGCGTTGAATACGTCATTTACACCCGACAACATATTTTGTCTGCTGATGAGAGCGGGGTAAACTGCCGCGGTGATCTGACCGTTATCGAGCTTGCGTGTTTTTCCAATAAGCTTTATAACGTATCCGAGAGCACCTGCGTTTTCGATATCGCGAAGAGTTATTTTAGTGATGCCTTCTGCGGTTATCTGGTCAGGATAGACGTGTTTTCCGAAGCCGAGAGAAGCGAGTATGCATATTTTTCTGCAGGCATCCAGCCCTTCTATATCAGCTGTAGGATCCTTTTCGGCGTAGCCAAGCTGCTGAGCAAGCTTAAGTGCGGCATCAAAGTCCATATTTTCGGTGACCATTTTAGTTAAAATAAAATTGGTGGTGCCGTTCAAAATTCCTGTAATCTCGGTTATCTCGTTCGCGGTAAGGCATTGCGCCATAGGACGAAGAACGGGAATACCGCCACCGACACTTGCTTCAAAAAGGAAGTTTACATTCTTATCGGACGCTATCTGTAAAAGCTCTGCGCCCTTCTGAGCGACGAGCTCTTTGTTTGAAGAGCAAACGCTCTTTCCGGCTAGCAGACAAGCCTTGACATAATCATAGGCAAAGGTGCAACCACCCATAACCTCGACTACTACCTGAACATCGGGGTCGTTTAGAATGATATTGAAATCCTTAATGAATTTATCGGAATAATCAAGACCGTCGAAGTCGCGAAGATCAAGTATATACTTAACGTTAATATCGCTTTTAGCTTTTTCTGAAACTCGGTTTCGGTGATTTATAAGTATTTCGGCGACACCGGAGCCTACAACTCCATGTCCCATTATAGCTATGTTAACCATTTTTAAGACTCCTAATCAAACAGATTTAATTGACACAACACCATCTATCTGTGAAGACAGATCAATGAGCTCTCTGATCGTACATTGAAGGTTTTCGATACCTATTGTGAGATAAACGGAAGCGGCTCCGTTCTTTGGTTCAGTTTGGGTCATTGTAATTATATTAGCGCCTTTACGAAAGAGTGTGCTGCTGAGGCTGGAAAAAACTCCCGCTTTATCTTGCAAAATTGCTTGAATATCGAGCTTATTCGTGTTATTATCTTTACAGAGAAATACCTTATCCTTGTATTTATAATATGCACTTCTCGAAAGGCCTGCCATTTTTATGGCTTCTGAAGCACTTGCCGCTTCTTTACTGTCTATAAGCTGCTTTGCTTTGATAACCTTACTGAACACATCAGGGAGAGCAGCAGCATCGACCATATAATATGTTTTATTTTGCAAATAATCCACCACCCACGCACAATTGTTTCTGGACTTGATACACTATAACACATTACAGAGGTGGATTTCAAGCATAAATTTCAGTTTGAATAATATTTGTCATTTTAGACAATAATTTTCATAAAAAACGTTTTTTTTGAAGGGAATTACTATGTTAAGAGATACTAAAAAGAACTTTCTGATCGATTTCTTTTTCTTTATAACGGTTGCGGCGATCATTTATGTGGTTTTCAGATTCCTCGCAGTGTATCTTTTCCCTTTTTTGATCGGTCTTATTATCACTATTCTGGTTCAAAAACCTGCTAAGTTTATTTCTAAGCTCACAAAGATCAAAAGAGGTATCTGTGCTATGGCACTGGTAATCTTTGCTTATATTGCTGTTGGTGTGCTGATTGGTGTGCTTGCTTATATTGTTTATACACAGGGCTACAAGCTTGCGGGCGCTGTTCCTCAATTTATTAATGGACTCGGGGAGTCTCTAAGTCAGATCGGAGGCAAAATTGACAATGCTTTGGTCAATATGCCTGATGGTACGAGGGAGTCTGTTCAAAATATAATCAGTAACCTATTGACGAATATCGGCTCTGCCGCTGCTGAATGGATACCTGGATTTGCGGCTTCGGTTGCACTTAATACACCAGAGTTCATCGTCGTAATTATTGTAACTATAGTTGCCTCCTGCTATATTGCAAAGGATCTGGACAAGCTTAAAAAATTTGTCGTCGGGTTTATGGATCCTAAGTATATAAAGCTTGCATTCGACATAAAGCAAATCATATATAAGAATGTTTTTAAGCTTATAAAAAGCTACGCAATAATAATGCTTATTACCTTTTCGGAGCTATCTGTAGGACTGCTGATCTTAAGAGTTCAAAATGCGGTTTTGATAGCCGCACTTATTTCGCTGGTTGATGTACTGCCTGTGCTCGGCAGCGGAACTGTTTTGATACCTTGGGGCATCATTTCTTTACTTCAGGGCAACTATCTGCTTGGAGTCGGACTGCTTGTCCTTTATGTTGTAATTCTTATTATTAGAAATATTATTGAGCCTAAGATAATTGGAGGTCAGGTAGGATTACATCCTCTTGTAACACTGCTTGCCATCTTCATCGGATTCAGATTGCTTGGCGTTATCGGTATGTTTACATTGCCGATAGCCGCTATCGTTGTTCTTCAGCTTTACAGAAACGGACAATTGGATTTTCTTCATTTCGGAGAAAATCTTTCAGACGAATAATTTATAAGCCGGCTGTACGGTAGCTTTCGGTCTCATAAATAAAGAATAAAAAGATATCTTGCAAAACAGTACTGTTAATCTGCAAGATATCTTTTGTATTTGTTATAGCTTTTCTGCGCGGAGTCAAAAGAGCACTTTTGTTTTAGTAATAAATAAGGAGTGCTGAAAATTAATTTATATTCCGAATACCAGCCAAATATAAATGTAAGCAGGAATTATTGCAGCGAGTGTGAAGGGAATTCCAATTCTGAAGAAGTCTTTATTCTTGACTTCGTATCCCGCCTTGCGAAGTATTCCGATACCCGTGATATTTGCCGATGCGCCGATAGGTGTACAGTTTCCGCCGAGGGTAGCACCTGAAAGGAGTCCGAAATAAAGGGGAGTCAGCACCGCAGGGTCGACGTCAAGTGCGGGTGCCATTCCTGAGATTATCGGTATCATTGTTGCAACATAGGGAATATTATCTATAAATGCTGACAGAAGCACCGAAGCCCACACGATAATTGTGTAAAGAAGGAACATATTGTCTCCACCTGCCATCGCAAGTAGCTTGCCCGCTTCGTTGATAGCGCCTGAAGCTTCGAGTCCCCCTATCATAAGGAAGAGTCCGAGAAGTATGCCTATAGTTTCAAAGTCTATATCCTTAAGCGGTGTTACGATGGCAGAAAGGTTCTTCTTTTTTATGAAATTGTAGATAAGTCCCACAACAAGCAGCGCACAGCAGATAAGGCCGTTAGTCTCATCAGGTTTATTCTCAACAAACGAAACCGAGATAAGCAGTGCCAACATAGAAAGCAGCAAAGCGGTCGGAACATAGTCGGTAACCTTTGTACGCACGTCGGCTTTGGGAATAGCACCTTTTTCTTTTCTGAAAAGATATAAAAGAATAATTGCAGAAACTACAGCGCCAAGCTCGACTGCAACGAACATACCGGGTTTGCCGTCATACACAAAGAAGTCCAAAAAGCTCATATTAAGCTCAGAACCGAGCATTATAGCGGTGGTATCGCCGACGAGGGTCGCAGCACCCTGTAGGTTTGAAGAGACCGCAATAGCGATAATGAACGGAACGGGGTTGACCTTCAGCTTTTTGCATATCTCAAGCGCAATGGGAGCGACCATAAGAACGGTTGCAACATTGTCAACAAATGCTGAGATTATTCCGGCAAAGAGAGAAAGCGCGACAGCTGCCCACTGAACATTGGGAACCTTTTCCATAAGCAGGTCTGCAAGCAAAGCCGGCATACGGCTTTCAACAAATAGAGCAACGAGTCCCATAGTTCCGGCTATCATCAGAATAACGTTAAAATCTATGGAGCCCAGAATATCTGCGGCAGGTAAAATACCTGCTGCGATAAAGATAATTCCCGAAGCAAGCGCGATATAGGGGCGGTACTTTGAAAATACCAACATAAGAACATAAGTCAGTGCAAAAAGAGCAATTGCATATACCATACGATCTTCCTTTCGAAAATATATATAAATATTATGATTAAAATTTTAAAAAAAGTCGAGTAAATGAACAGACAGTATATTTGAGATTGCTACGCGGATAATATTAATAACTAAAAATATTGGATGTGAGCAAATGAAAAAGATACAAAAAAGAACGGTTGCTTTTGACGAGCCTCCGTCGATAATCGCGTCTGCTGGAATAGTAGGACCAAAGGAGAGCGAAGGACCTCTATCAAAAGATTTCGACCGTTGCTTTAGTGACAGTATGATAGGTCAGGATTCGTGGGAAAAGGCAGAAAGCTATCTTCAGAAGCGTGCGGTCGAGCTAAGCCTTATCAAAGCCCATAGAAAGCCCGAGGATATAGATATAATATTTGCGGGAGACCTTTTGAATCAGTGTATCGCAAGCTCGTTCGGAATAAGGGATATGAGTATTCCGTTTGTGGGTGTTTACGGTGCCTGCTCGACTATGGCACTTAGCCTCATAAATGCTGCGATGTATGCCGAAAGCGTACCCGAGAGCACGGCAATAGCGGTAACATCATCGCACTTCTGTTCAGCCGAACGGCAGTACCGATTTCCGCTTGAATACGGTGGGGTCAGACCGCCCTCGGCACAGTGGACAGTTACAGGAGCGGGCGCAGCGGTGGTAACGAAGATGGAAAACCGCCCAGAAATTACCTCGTTTACTGTAGGAAAGATTGTTGATATGGGCATAACCGACGCTAATAATATGGGCGCGGCAATGGCACCTGCCGCAGCTGACACCATAAAAACCTATCTTGAAGACACAAACACAAAGCCGTCTGATTATGATATGATATATACGGGCGATCTTGGGTTTGTCGGTACTGAGCTTCTATATAAGCTCTTGAACGCGGATGGTATTACAATTTCTGCAAATCATAAGGATTGTGGGCTTATGATATTCGACCGAGAGCGTCAGGATGTGCACTCGGGCGGCTCGGGCTGTGGTTGCAGTGCCAGTGTACTATGCTCACATATTATGAAAAAGCTTCTGTCAGGGGAGCTTAAAAATATTTTATTCTGTGCTACAGGTGCCCTGCTTTCTCCCACCTCGACCCAACAGGGTGAGAGCATACCCAGCATCGCACATATTGTTAATATAAGGGGTTGTAAAAAATAATTAAAAGCAGTATAATAAAATAAATTAGTGTGGGAGGGAACAGTATGGAGGAAAGAATAATAGAGCTTCTATGTGAAAAAAAGTTTAACGAGCTTAAGAATATTTTAGCTGAAATGAATTCTGCAGATCTAGTAGAATATTTAGAGGCTGTTCCCAAGGACCAACTCATATTGGTTTTCAGATTGCTCCCTAAGGAGCTTGCAGCAGATGTATTTGTTGAAATGGACAATGACCAGCAGATGCTGCTTGTGAGTGCTTTTACAGATAAGGAGCTTACCGCTGTACTCGATGAGCTGTTTGTGGATGATTTTGCGGATATCGTTGAGGAAATGCCTGCGGTGGTTGCAAAGCGTATGCTGAAAAACACTGATTCACAAACAAGGCGTACTGTAAATCAGATACTGGCGTACCCTGAAGACTCCGCAGGCAGTATTATGAATACAGAGTATGTTGATTTAAAGAAATCTATGACGGTGGCTGCTGCTTTTGAACGTATCCGCCGTATAGGTATTGATAAAGAAACTATATATACCTGCTATGTGACTGACGCAAAGCGGAATCTGATCGGTGTGATTTCTGCTCGTCAGCTAATGCTGGCGGAAAGCGAAACTTTAATCGGAGATATTATGGAGGCTGACCCCATATTCGCATATACATATGACGATAAAGAGTCGGTCGCAAATATGTTCGATAAGTACGATATGCTGGCACTCCCTATAGTTGATAACGAGAAACGGCTTATCGGTATAGTTACGGTCGATGACGCTATCGACGTTTTGCAGGAGGAGGCAACCGAGGATATTGAAAAGATGGCTGCTATTCTTCCAACCGAAAAGTCGTATCTCAAAACAAGTGTACTTGAGATATTCAGGTCGAGAATACTTTGGCTGTTGATACTTATGATTTCGGCTACCTTTACGGGTATGATAATTACCTCATTCGAGACCGCTCTCGCGTCAAGTGTAGTGCTTACCGCCTTTATGCCAATGCTTATGAATACGGGTGGTAACTCAGGCAGTCAGGCTTCGGTCACTGTCATACGCGCGCTCTCTCTCGGTGAGGTAGAGTTCAGGGACATTTTCCGCGTTTTGTGGAAAGAGCTTCGTGTGTCTATTCTTTGCGGAGTGGTACTGTCGGCACTGAATTTTGTCAAAATGTGGCTTTTTGATATGATGCTACTCGGTACCGAAGGAATTAACCTCGGTGTAATAGTGGTCGTTAATCTTACCCTTCTTTGCACCGTTTTTATAGCAAAGCTTGTGGGCTGCGCTCTGCCTATCGTGGCTAAGAAGCTAAAGCTCGATCCTGCGGTTATGGCAAGTCCGTTCATTACTACTATAGTAGATGCAATATCGCTTATAATTTATTTCACAATTGCAACTCAGGTTCTGAAACTATGAAAAAGCTCACCCTATGGTGAGCTTTTTCTGTACATCAAGGTTATTTTAGTGTTCTCATCGAATTAATTATTGCAATAATGAGCACTCCTACATCGGCAAATACTGCCATCCATATGTTTGACAAACCAACAAGGGACAGGATGAGCTGAGAGAATTTAACTATAAGCGAGAAGGTTATATTCTGTTTAGAAATTCTTACTGCTTTTTTGGAAATTGCTATCGCCTTTGAAATGAGTGAAAGATCGTCATTCATTATAACAATGTCGGCAGCTTCGATGGCGGCATCGCTTCCCAGGGCGCCCATTGCAATACCGATATCAGCCCGAGCAAGCACAGGAGCGTCGTTCACACCGTCACCGACAAAGGCAACGGTGCCTTTAGCACGCGATATGATCTCCTCGGCAATACGAACTTTATCGGCTGGCAGAAGCTCTGAATGATATTCATCAATGCTGAGCTCGTCTGACACCTTTAATACCGCACCTTCGGCATCTCCGCTGAGCACAACTGTTTGTTTTACGCCTGCGGCTTTCAGCGCCGCTAACGCAGATTTTGAGCTATCCTTTATCTTGTCATCAAGAAGTATATATCCAAGGTATTTTTTATCAGCGATATGAACGGCGGTCGACTCGCTCGGTGTATCAGCGGGAGCAATACCGTATTCCTGCATAAGCTCACGGTTGCCAGCAAGAAATATCCTCTCCCCGTCAGTTACTTTAATACCTTTGCCTGAAATATTTTCAAAGATCATACTGTCGGACGGAGCAGCTTCGCCGTTATAAGCCTCCCTTATAGATAGGGCGATGGGATGTGATGAATGGTGCTCGCACAAGGCGGCACTGGAAAGAAGGGTTTCTTCACAGATGCCCTCGGCAGGACAAAGCGCAGTAATACCGAATTTACCCTCGGTGAGCGTTCCCGTTTTATCGAATATTACGGTGTCAAGCTCTGCCAAAGCCTCTAAGTAGTTACTGCCCTTAACAAGCACGCCGATTTTTGACGCACCGCCGAGTGCTCCGAAAAAGGAAAGGGGCACCGACACGACCAGCGCACATGGACAGCTTATTACTATAAACATAACAGCTCGAAGCAGCCAAGTTGAAAATTCTGCCCGAAAGAGCAGGGGAGGAACAAGAGCTACAAGTAAAGCGGCGACAACAACTGCGGGGGTGTAATACTTTGCAAAGCGAGTGACAAAGCTTTCTATCTTTGCTTTTCTCGATGAAGCGTTTTCTACAAGCTCAAGTATTTTTGACACGGTAGACTCAGAAAATTCCTTAGTGACCTTAATTTTAAGCGGACTCGAAAGATTAACACAGCCGCTGATGACCTCATTATCCTTGTTTAAAAATTTGGGAAGGTGCTCGCCAGTAAGTGAAGAGGTGTCTACTGAGGACGCACCCGAAAGAATAATGCCGTCAAGCGGTATCTTTTCGCCAGGCTCTACAAGAATGATATCTCCTACTGATATGTCAAACGGGTCGACTATCTCACCGTTTTCAAGTCTCGCTTGGTCAGGGCATATGTTCATAAGCTCGGTTATCGAATTTCGTGATTTTCCGACTGCTACTGCCTGAAAAAGCTCGCCTACCTGATAGAGGAGAAGAATGACCGTGCCCTCGGCATATTCTCCGAGAATAAATGCACAGATACTGCCTGCAGTCATAAGGAAATTTTCATCCAGCATATGACCGTGGAAAACTCCATTAAAAGCGTTAATCACTACGTCGAAACCAACGACCAGCGCTGCCACAATAAACAGATAAAGTGAAAATGGTGCGAGTAGGGGGAAAAATTCAAAAACGATACCGGCCGCAAAGAGTAATGCCGAGCATATGATTCTCAGCAGTATAAAATAATGCTTACGGTTCATAGGTTACCTCACTATTTTTGTGCCTCGGTGAACGCCTGAGATACACTTTTGAGCCTTATCGATGACCTCGGGGAAGACTTCGTCATCAGCTTCAATAACCAGTCGCGCCATCATAAATGAAACGGTCGCATGTTTTACCTCAGGTAGCTTGTTTATTGCTTCTTCCATAAATGCGGCGCAGTTTGCACAGTCAAGATTTTCAAGCTTAAATTGTTTTTTCATAATTGCTTTACTCCTTTATATGCTCAAGGCCCTGAGCTAATATTTTAAATATGTGTTCATCGTCGAGGGAATAGTATACCTCTTTACCGTCGCGGCGAAATTTTACAAGCTTTGACTGCTTTAACACCCGAAGCTGATGTGAAATGGCGCTTTGTGTCATATTGAGCAGCGCCGCGATATCGCAAACGCACATCTCGCTCTCAAAAAGGGCAAAAAGTATCTTGATGCGCGTAGAATCACCGAAAACCTTATAAAGCTCGGCAAGGTCATATAGAAGCTCTTCGTCGGGCATTATTTTTCCGACCGATTCAATAGTTTCCGTGTGCTCGTGATGGGTAGAGCAGATCTCTATATCCTTTGTCATAAACATTCCTCCTTATTTAAACATATGAGCAAGTGTTCATATGTTAATTATACCATCTTAAAGAACTATGTCAATAAGGAAGTTGAAGTTTTTGCAATTTTGTGTTATATTATCATAGGAATGGAGATGATCCTTATGAAAAAGTGGTTAAAGGTTTTAATAATAGCTGTGTCAGTTGTACTTGCGCTTGTTATCGGTGCAGGTCTGTTTTTGTATTTTACTTCTCCTAAATATAAAATAGAACACGGCACTATCGAGCGTGTGTACATATATCATAACGAACTTGAAAGAGAGTATTATGAGTTCACTGATGAAGAGGAGCAAAGGCTTGTAGAGATTTTAAATAATGCAGATATCGGCGGCTGGGTTCTTGATGAGTATGAGATGTCTGATGGAGGTCCTTGGTTCTCTTTCTTTTGCGAAATGGAAGATGATACTGTTGTTCAGCTCTATTCATCGGGCGGATATCTCCATCTTAATTCTGTGCCCTTTAAAATTGATGCAGACAGCGCCCAAAAAATTGCAAATATGCATACTGAAATTGAGAATAAGATATTACCGATAAGCGAAGAAGAGTATCAGGAGATACTCAATAAAAGATAACAAAAGCCGTGCGTCTGCACGGCTTTTGTTATATCTTAAGAATAGCAAAGTCTGAGTTTTTGAGTTTTAACTTTCCGTTTTCGGGAGCGTTTCCGTAAATAACCTTTGCGTTATTAAATTCGGCAGGAATATTAATGATATCGTCCTCGCGCCAACGGTTTACGGCTACAAGTATTTTTTCATTATCGCTTTCTCTGATATACGCGATAACTCCCAGAGCTCCGAGCACAGGCTCAAATCCGCCCTCTTTAAATACCTTATTTTCATAACGGAATTTACCGAGTTGCTTATAAAAGTCTATCAGGTCCTTATTCTCTCGGCCCCAGGGATAAAAGCTACGGCAGAAAGGATCGCCCCAGCCTTCAAGTCCTGCTTCATCGCCGTAGAAAAGAGAGGGAACACCCGGAAGCGTGTACTGAATAACGGCGGCAAGCTTTAAGCGTTTTACCGCTTTTGCATATTCGGCGCCGTCAAGATGGGACGCTGCCTGTTCAGCCCTAGTGCGCGGAGGTTGTCCGTCTTTGCCCATTACTGTCATAAGGCGCGCCGTATCGTGTGTGCCGAGATGGTTCATAAGCACGTCCACTACCTGCTTTGGATAGTTTTCAAGCACAGTCATTATCTTATCCATAAAAACAAAGCCGTCACCGCCCTTAACAAAGCTGATTACGGCCTCGGCAAAGGGATAGTTCATAACACTGTCAAGCTGACTGCCGTCGAGATATCGGCGGCGCTTTTCATAGCTTATCTTGTTTGATGCGTCCTCCCAGACCTCACCAAGCAAAAGAGCATCAGCATCTTCTGTTTTTAGGGCTTTTCGGATATTATCTAAAAATAAATCGGGTAACTCATCCGCGACATCAAGCCGCCAACCCTTTACACCGCATCTCATCCATTTGCGTATGATACCGTTTTTACCCGTAATAAATTCATCAAAATCGGGGTTCTCTTCAATAACCTCGGGAAGCGAGGGCACGCCCCACCAGGCAGAGTAGCCAATGGGTGAGGAGTCAAACTTATACCAGCTTCTGTATGGGGAGTTTTCACTTTCGGCAGCGCCGAGCGATGGGTATCTTTTATATTTATTAAAGTAGATACTGTCGTCACCCGTATGCGAAAATACGCCGTCCAGAATTATAGAAATGCCATGCTTTTCAGCCTTTTTGCAGAGCTTTTCAAGGTCTTTTTCATCGCCGAGCAGAGGGTCTATTTTCTCATAATCGGCGGTGTTGTAGCGGTGGTTTGAATGAGCTTCAAAAATGGGGTTCAAATATATGCAGGTAACACCAAGCGAAGCGAGATAAGGCAGCTTTTCGGTAATACCTTCAAGGTCGCCGCCATAGTAGTCGTTGCCTAGCGAGCAGATACCGTTATCCTGACGGTATTCGGGCAGCCTTGAGAGATCGCGCACTAAAAATCTGTCTTCGGGCACATTTTTCTTATTTGCTCCCGAATTATAAAACCTGTCGGGGAATATCTGATATATCATTCCGCCTTTCAGCCAATCGGGAGTCTTAAAATCCTTATCATAGCAGGTAAGCTGCCACCATTTTCCCTCGTTAGATACATGTCCGATATTGTTTTCAAAAGCAGTAACAAAGAATTCACCAAGGTCGGACGTGTAGCGGAAGGAATAAAAATAGAGTCCCGTTTCAAAAGACATCTCACACTCATACGCTCGGTAGTCTTCATAATAATCGCAAGGCTTCATCTCAACTTCAAAAATATCTTGGGCATTATCGGGATGAACACGCAAAAATGCTGACTGCACCATAGCGTCCTTATGTAATAACAGCCGAAGCCTCAGATTTTCACCTGAGGCAACGGCTCCGAATTTAGATTTATAAAGTGTGTTTCTCGATTCAAAGGGATAATACACCTTTAAAAACTCCTTATACTATTGGTTTTACATTCCAGATGTCGCGCGCATAGTCCTCAATAGAACGGTCGGCAGCGAATATACCGGACTCGGCAATATTGACAAGAGACATATTGTTCCACTTTACACGGTCAGCGTAAAGCGCATTTATCTTGTCGTGAGCAGAGCAGTAGTCGGCAAAATCGGCAAGAGCCATATAGTAGTCAACGTTCGCGAGCGTGTTGTAGATAGGCTCAAAGGATTGTCCGTTAATGCCGTTTTTGATAAATTCAAGGCACTCCTTCAAAACAACATTGTTCTCATAATAATTTCTCGGGTTATAGCCACGGCGGCGTAGGTCCATCACCTCGGGAGTATGCATGCCGAAGATAACGATATTGTCGTCGCCCACAGCCTCGTGTATCTCAACGTTTGCGCCGTCCTCAGTGCCGAGAGTTATAGCGCCGTTCATCATAAACTTCATATTTGAAGTACCGCTGGCTTCGGTGGAGGCGAGAGATATCTGCTCGCTTATCTCGGCAGAGGGGATCATAAGCTCTGCCATAGTAACTCTGTAATCCTCAAGGAAGAATACTTTTAGCTTATCCTTGCATACAGGATCCTTCTCGATGACCTTGGAAAGACACCAAATCATCTGAATGATCTGCTTTGCAAGAAGATAACCCGGTGCTGCCTTTGCACCGAAAATATAGGTTTTGGGTGTGAAGGGCGCGTTGGGATTGTTCTTTATAAAGAGGTAATCCTTGATAATATGCAGAGCATTAAGGTGCTGACGCTTATATTCGTGAAGTCTCTTTACCTGAATATCAAAAACAGAATCGGGATTTAAGAGGATACATGTCTGACTCTTTACATAGCTGGAGAATCTGTCTTTATTAGAATGCTTTATATCCTCAATGCGTTTTAAAACGGTCTTGTCGTGATAAAATTTTGAAAGCTTTGAAAGCTCAGCCGCGTCGGTAATGAAGCCGTCGCCGATAAGCTCGCTTATAAACTCTGACAGAAGGGGATTCGCCTGGCAGAGCCAACGTCTGTGCGCGATACCATTTGTAACATTTAAAAACTTATCGGGAGTGATACCGTAATAGTCCTTGAAAAGATCGTCTTTGAGTATCTGGCTGTGAAGCTTAGATACACCGTTTACGTTGTGACCTGCAATAACGCTGAGGTTCGCCATACGAACTACTCCGCCTGAAATAACAGCGGTGCGCTCGACCATTGCGGCGTCGTGGGTCAGGTCGTACATCTCGTAACGGAAGCGGTTGTCTATTTCTTTTACGATCTGATAGATGCGGGGGAGTCTCTGTCGGAAGAGGTCCTCACTCCAGCATTCAAGTGCTTCCTGCATAACTGTGTGGTTGGTGTAGGCGATAGTCTTCTGAACGATAGACCATGCTTTTTCCCACTCGTAGCCACATTCGTCAAGCAAAAATCTCATAAGCTCAGGAACAGAAAGGGCAGGGTGGGTGTCGTTGATATGGATAGCTACCTTATCGCCTAAATTTTCTAGAGTGTTGTACTGACGCAGATGTCTGTGTAAAATATCCTGAATGGAGGCTGAAACGAGGAAATACTGCTGACGGAGTCGAAGCGACTTACCCTCGATATGATTATCCTCAGGGTAGAGCACCTTGCTGATAGCCTCGCTCATAGCCTGCTGCTCCATTGCGCCGACATAGTCGCCGCGGTTAAAAGCCGACATATTGAACTCAGGAGCCTGTGCAGACCAGAGACGAAGCACGTTTATAGCCTTTCCGTCTTTTCCTGCCACCATCATATCATAGGCAACAGCCTTGACGGGGTTATAGTCCTTATGCTCGATATGGTGATACTTTCCGTCCCACCACTCTTCAATATAGCCGTCAAAGTTTACCGTGCACTCTGCAGAGGGACGCGGCTCCAGCCACACAGCTCCGCCCGGAAGCCAGTTGTCGGGAAACTCGGTCTGCCAGCCTTCGGCAAGACGCTGACGGAAGATACCAAAATCATATTTCAGACAGTAACCCATAGCGGGGTAACCGCCTGTTGTCAGGCTGTCTAAGAAGCAGGCGGCAAGACGTCCAAGTCCTCCGTTACCGAGGCCTGCGTCAGGCTCATGCTCATAAAGAGCCTCAAGATCTACTTTATATGACTTCAGAGCTTTTCTCATATCCTCGGTAAGATTGAGATTGTAAAGGGTGTTCTTAAAGGAACGTCCCATTAAAAACTCCATACTCAAATAGTATACTGTTTTTGCTTCGCACTCGGCGGTGCGCTTTTTAAAATCGGTGCGCTTTTCGCGCATTATATCCATAAGCACAGAGACTGCAGCCTTGTAAAAAAGCTCATCGCTTGCGGTATCAGGTGTAACGCCGAAATTATGCGACAGCTTTTTTTCAATCTCGCGTGCTAAATATTTTGAATTGAATTCCATATAACATACTCCTTTATCGGGGGAATTTGGCTTGTATATATTATACCACATACATTTTACTATACTCACAGAAAAAAAGCAAGTGTGTTACATTACAAAATTTAGGGTAAATTTGTGCGATATGTACAAAAGCACAATATTTTACGAGAGAAAAATGGAGAAAATACTTCAAAATGCACAAAAAATAGGTTAATTGATAAGAAAAGGCGCCTGTTAAACAGACGCCTTTTTACAATGCTTTGGTTATTCTTCGATAAGAAGCTCTTCTTCACCGCAGTCGATATAACCGTCAGGGCATTCCTTTCGGGTAATAAAGCGGTCAATGAGAACCGCAATTCCCGCAGCCATAGCAACAACAGCGACAACACCGGAAATTATCCAAAGAACATGTTTTATTTTCATAGTGATTACCGTCCTGTTCAAGAGTATTACCGATCAGAGATCGGATTATGTTAATTATACTATTTTTCGGAAACTATGTCAAATACTATTTATTGAAAGTATACGCAAAAAGTTATGGAATTTGCAGAGAACTTGTGGTATAATTAAGCTAATTATTTATATTTGGAGTGAAATTATTGTCGGACAAGACTTTTAAACTTGGAAATAATGCAGACGGACGTTTTATTTTCAGCGATCGTTTTAATACGACCTTTATTTCTTTTCATTTTTATCTGCCTCTTGACGCAGAGACAATGGCAGAGGATGCATTGTTGCCTTATTTAATTACCTCATGCTCAGATAAATACAGAAGCTTTACTGAGCTTAATCTCAAGCTTTTAAGGCTCTACGGAGCGGAGCTTTCGTGTTCTGTTTCAAAAAGCGGTGATTTTCTTCACACTAGGCTTGGCATAAATGTCATTAATGACAGCTTTGCCTATGACGGTGAAAATGTTGTAAGCGATGCCGCTTCACTGCTCACCTCTTTGATATTCGAGCCCGCTGTGTCTGATAATGCCTTTTATAAAAAAGATCTTGACCGCGAAAAAAGAAAAACTATCGAGCGAATAGAAAGTGAGATAAATAACAAGAGAAGCTATGCAAGAACGAGGCTAATAGAGCTGATGTTCGAAAATGAGGCATACGGCAGGTTTATTTACGGAAAGCGGGAAGAGGTTGAGAGGATAAGCGAAGCCTCTGTGTATGAAGCTTGGAAGAGATTCTTACAAAAAAGCTATATACAGCTTAATGTTATTGGAAAAGAGCTTCCTCTCGGCCTTTTTGAAGATGTAAGGAAAAGACTTTCCTCAATGAACCGAAGCGCAGATAGTGAAGCTGCGGCAACAAAACCGCTTGCACCTGCTAACAGTGTAAAAAGGTTGACCGAGCGTATGGACGTTACTCAGGGCAAGCTCGTTATGGGCTTTCAAAGTGAACTTTCAGGCTCTCTGCGCAAGGCTCTGCCGCTATTGCTTTTTGCTGATGTTTTCGGCGGCGGACCTTATTCGAGGCTTTTCTCAAATGTAAGGGAAAAGCAGTCGCTTTGTTACTACTGCTCAGCCTCACAAAGAAGAAGCAAGGGCTTTGTAATAGTCGATTCGGGTGTAGAAAGTGCCAATGCCGATAAGGCAGAGAGCGCCATACTTGCAGAGCTTTCAGTGCTTAAAAACGGGACTCTCGAGGATTTTCGTATAGAGTCTTCGAAGAAGTCGGTCATAGATTCGCTTTTATCCTACAATGACAGCGCCGCAGCTCTTGATATGTGGTACACAAGAGATATTTGCGACGAGGATGATCTGACTCCGGAGGGCGCAGCAGCTTTAGTTCAAGCTGTGACGAAGGAGGATATAATCAATACAGCAAGAGGAGTCAGCCTCCACTCAGTATACAGATTACTTCCCAAGGAGGCAGAAGCGTAAATGAAAATTTCAGAGAAAATAGATGAGCGATTCGGCAGATATACAGAAGCTGAGCTTGACTGTGGACTCAAAGTGCGCATTATGGAAAAGAAAAACTTTACCTCTGCTCACGCCGTTTTCGGCACCCGATACGGCTCTATTGATACCTGTTTTTCGACTGACGGGGAAAATTATATCACAGTACCTGAGGGTATTGCCCATTTTTTAGAGCACAAGCTTTTTGAAAGCGAGGATGGCGACGCCTTTTCGCGCTTTGCTGAAACGGGGGCATACTGTAACGCTTATACTACCTTTGACCGCACCTGCTACCTTTTTAACTGTTCGAATAATTTTTACAAAAATCTTGAAATTCTTCTTGATTTTGTTCAGTCTCCTTTTTTCACTGCCGAAACGGTTAAAAAAGAGCAGGGGATAATCGGACAGGAGATAAAGATGTATGAGGACAGCGCAGGCTGGAGAGTGCTTTTTAATATGCTCGGTCAGATGTTTGAAAAGCACCCTGTTAAAATTGATATCGCGGGCACCTGTGAGTCCATAGCGAAAATTGATGACAAGTTGCTTTACGAATGTTACAACACCTTTTACGATCTTTCTAATATGTGTCTTTGTATAGCCGGTAATGTTGATACTGATAAAACGCTTGATATCATCGAAAAGAACGTGAAAAAGAGTTCTCCGAAAAAGATCTACAGAAAGCACGAAGAGGAGCCCGACGGAGTTGCCTCAAACTATGTGGAGCAAAAATTAGAGGTTGCGGGGCCGCTTTTCTGCTATGGCTACAAGGAAGTTTTTGCGACTCCGATAAGAACGCAGAGGGAAAAGCTCGTTGCTGACCTTGCACTTGAGATAATATGTGGCGATTGCTCGCGACTTTATAAGGAGCTTACCGATAGAGAGCTTATCAACGATGAGTTTTCAAGCGAGTATTTTTACGGACCCGACTATTCGGTAATTTTCTTTGACGGCGAAAGCCGTGATCCTCGGGCGGTCGCAGACGCTATAGACAAAGAAATCAAACGGATATCCGCTCAGGGTATTGACGATGAGCTTTTCGAAGCGGTTAAAAAATCCGCTTGGGGAGATATGGTCAGAAGATTTGAAAGCCTTGATAACACTGTTGCCGAAATGATAGAGGGTGCCTTTTACGGCGATGATATCTTCGGCGTAGGTGAGCTTGTAAAGCAGATAACCAAACAAGAGGTTGCCGACCGACTAAGAGGGCTGACCTCTGAGCGCGCAGTGCTTTCGGTAATAAACAGAAAGGATCAATGATGTATGTATAATGTTACTATTTTCGGAATAGATCTTAAACTTGATCCCGTTGCATTTACAATTCCTATCGGCTCGGGCTGGACCGTATATTGGTACGGTATTATAATTGCGGCGGGCTTTGCGCTTGCTATGATATACGGCTACAGATATGCAAAGCGATACAACATAGATGTTGACAAAATGCTTGACGTCGTGCTTGTTGCAACCCCCTGTGCCATCCTCGGCGCACGCGCATATTACATTATTTTTGACGGAAGACCGCTTACAGGAGGAATTAAGGAGTTTTTCGGACTTGACGGCTCGGGCTTTTCCGGACTTGCCATATACGGCGGTATAATCGGCGCGCTATTGTCAGGTATACTTATGTGTATTATCAGAAAGGTGAAAATTACCGATATTCTCGATCTTGCCGCTGTAGCATTTCTTATCGGACAGGGTGTTGGCAGATGGGGCAACTTTATGAATCAGGAAGCCTTCGGCGGTCCAACAGGAAGCAGTTTTTGGGGAATGACAAGTGAAAATGTTGCAAGCCAGTTCAGAGCGCTCGGCTATAGCGCGGATGCGCTTGCTCATCCTTGCTTCCTTTATGAATCTGTCTGGTGTATTGCGGGCGCAATTCTGATTCATCATCTCGGTAAAAAACGTCATTCTTCGGGCGAGGTCGGTCTTATGTATTGCGTCTGGTACGGCTTTGGCAGAGGCTTTATCGAGATACTCCGTACCGACAGTCTTATGATAGGAAGCTTAAAGGTTTCAAGTATATTGTCATTTACCATCTGTGTTGCGGCGGTAGCTTTAATAGCGTATATTCGTATCAGGATGAGCCGAAAGACTGCTGAGAGTGTTTATGAGGATATGTTCCGAGATGAGCTTGCCGCAGCAGAGGATTATGATTCTGACTTTGATGATGAAGCTTCATATGACGAAGAGGATACAGCTGAGAGATCTACTGAAGCTGGTGAAACTAAAGAAAAAGGAGAATGAATAATGGCAAAGCTTATAGACGGAAAGATCATCTCTGCCGCTGTAAAGGACAGCGTTGCCAAAGAGGTGGAAAAGCTTAAAGCCAAGGGAATATTACCTGGACTTGCAGTTATAATCGTGGGCGAGGATCCTGCTTCAAAGGTATACGTCGCCAACAAGGAAAAGGCTTGCGAACAGATCGGAATGAAGTCGCTCAAGTTTGCGTTGCCCGAAAAGACTACAAACGAAGAGCTTTTAGCGCTTATTGATAAGCTGAATAAGGATAGCTCGGTGAACGGTATTCTGTGTCAGCTGCCGCTACCTAAACATCTGGATGAAAAAGCTGTCATCGAAGCCATTGATCCTATAAAGGATGTCGATGCATTCCATCCAGTAAACGTGGGTAAAATTATGACGGGTGACTATGATTTTCTCCCATGCACACCTGCAGGTATTATGGAAATGCTCGACTATGAAAACATAGATATAAACGGCAAGACCTGTGTCGTTATCGGAAGAAGCAATATAGTAGGAAAGCCTATGGCAATGCTGCTGCTTCACAAAAACGGAACTGTCACCATCTGTCATTCAAGAACAAAGAACTTAAAGGAAGTCTGCGCCTCGGCTGACATTCTTGTTGCGGCAGTAGGAAGAGCAAATTTCGTTACCGCCGATATGGTAAAAGAGGGCGCCGTTGTAATAGATGTAGGTATCAACCGAATGAGCGACGGCAAGCTTTGCGGCGATGTAAACTTTGCCGAGGTAGAGCCTAAGGCCTCTTACATTACCCCCGTACCGGGCGGAGTCGGACCTATGACTATTGCCACTTTAATGAAAAACACCCTGACCGCTGCTCAAAAGCAGAATAAAATATTGTAATTTGTTAACGATAAGTTCATAACTTCGACTCAAATTTACAACAAGGTTAGGTTATAATCTTTTCATAAACCAAGCAAAGGGGAGACCTTTAATGGATGAAAACAAAAATAACGGAGAGCTTTTCGGATTCGACTCGGCAGAAAATAATTCTGAAAAGAATGGCTATACACTAACTCCCGAGGGTGGCTTTTATGATGCTTCAAACGAAGGTGTTCGGTCGACAGAGGGTGAGTCCGAGGTTAAAGCCCAATCTCCTGTCTTAGAGGGTGAACAACCCGAAAGGCAAGAGACTCCCGCAGTAAACTATACCAATAGCGGGAATTACTATTCGCAAGAGCCGTATTTCTCATTTAAGGTAAAGCCCGCAAAACCCAAAAAGGATAAAAAGCATTACACACTGACTGCAGTTATCGTGTCGGCTCTTATCGCCGCTATAATCGGCGCGTCGGGCGGTGTCGGCGCAATTATGTTCTACAACCTCTATGGCGATGACAGTGGCTTTAGCGGCGCGTCAAACAAGACTCCCTCAAACGTTACTGCTCCAAACAATGTTAGCATCAATGTTGACGATCTTGATGCAACGGTTGTTGAAGCAGTTGCCGCCAAGGTAATACCAAGTGTTGTCGGAATAAGAACTACTATTTCTGTAAACGACTTTTTCTACGGTGAGCAGGAATCTTCCGGAGAAGGTTCGGGTGTAGCTTATACCGAGGATGGCTATATCATAACCAACTACCACGTTATACAGAACGCTGTTGAAAACAGAAGCGAGTCGTCTGAGAT
Source organism: Acutalibacteraceae bacterium (assembly GCA_045591645.1). Classification (GTDB taxonomy): domain Bacteria; phylum Bacillota; class Clostridia; order Oscillospirales; family Acutalibacteraceae; genus SFWF01. The sequence goes on from JAZNTG010000077.1 coordinate 29,509, forward strand.
CAGAGTATTTTTGTCCTACGGAGATGATGAAGAGGGATATCCTGCTACAGTTGTCGGATACAATATCTCATATGACCTTGCCGTTATAAAGATAAATGTAAAGGGACTGACACCTATTACATTCGCTGATTCGTCAGACCTCAATGTCGGACAGTTTGTTGTTGCCATCGGTAATCCGGGAGGACTTCAGTTTATGGGCTCGGTGACCTATGGCGTTATCAGCGGACTTAATCGCATAATTTCGGATACAGGCATCGGCTCAGGGGGCGAGCTTATTCAGACTGACGCCGCGATCAATCCCGGTAACTCGGGCGGCGCGCTTGTAAATGTTAACGGCGAGCTTGTAGGTATCAACTCAAGCAAGCTTGTTTCTGAAAGCTATGAGGGTATGGGCTTTGCCATACCGTCCAACACTACAAAGGAAATATGCGATAAGATTATCTCTAAGGAAAACGATCCCGATCCTTATCTTGGTGTCACTATCAGTGAAAGATACAATGCAGAAACTCTTAAACGCTACGGTTATCCTGCAGGCGCGGTCGTTTACAGCGTCGTTGAGGGAAGCCCTGCAGATGATGCAGGCATCAGAAGTGCCGATATTATTACTGAGCTTAACGGTGTTGCTATTACAGATTATACAGTCCTTTCGGATGCGCTCGCTAGCTGTAAACCGGGTGAAACGGTCACCATCAAAATTTACAGATCGGGCAGGACTTATACAAGCGATATAACCATCGGCTCCAACAATTCACAATAATACTAAAAACCGACCTTTTAATTGGTCGGTTTTAAAATTGCACAAAAAGATATGAATATTTTGTGAATTATTGTATTAAAAAATAGTTGAATTTATACTTGGTCGGGAATATAATATAACCGTTTGAAAATTACTTAAAAGAAGATGAGTTAATTGAGTACATTATTATCGGTTTCGTTTGCATTACTTGCAGGACTTCTTATGACAAGACTGTTTAAGCCGCTTAAACTTCCGTCCGTTACTGCATATCTTATAGCAGGCGTTCTTATCGGACCTTACTGTATAGGAAGGCTTGGTATAAACGGCATCGGCTTTACATCTCATGATGCTGTTTCTGCGCTTTCTCTTGTATCAGAAGTTGCGCTTGGATTTATAGCTTTTTCGATAGGTAACGAATTCCGCCTCGAAGACCTTAAAAAGACAGGTAAGCAGGCATTCACGATTGGTATTTTTCAGGCGCTTGTTGCAACCCTTTTTGTAGATCTTGCTCTTCTCGCCGTGCATCTTATTATGCCCGACAAATTAACCTTACCTCAGGTAATTACCCTTGGAGCGATCGCTACTGCAACAGCCCCCGCAGCAACCCTTATGGTCGTCCGTCAGTATAAGGCGAGCGGACCTCTTACAAAACTTCTGCTTCCGATAGTTGCCCTTGATGACGCCGTAGGACTTATTGTTTTCGCCGTTTCTTTCGGTATCGCAAAGACCCTCGTCAGCGGCGAGGTGGATATGATATCTATTCTTGTTAATCCCCTCGTTGAAATAGTGGCTTCGCTCATTCTCGGTGCAATTATGGGTTGGGTACTGACACAACTTGAAAAGCTCTTCAATTCGAATACCAACCGTCTTAATCTTACCATAGGTGCGGTGTTCCTGACAGCTTCGCTTTCAATGCTTGATTTCCATATTGGAGCTGTTCACGTTCAGTTCTCGTCTTTGCTTGTTTGTATGATGCTTGGAACGGTATTCTGCAATATATGTCCGCTCTCACACGACCTTATGGAGCGTTCCGATAAATGGACATCGCCGCTTTTCGCGCTTTTCTTCGTTATCAGCGGCGCAGAGTTAGAGCTTTCGGTGTTCACTGACCTCGCAATAGTAATTATTGGTATCGTTTACATCCTTTTCCGTTCGCTTGGAAAATACTTAGGAACCTTTGCTAGCTCCAAAATGGCGAAATGCGAGCCGCAGATTTGTAAATATCTCGGAATCACCCTGCTTCCTCAGGCGGGAGTTGCCCTTGGTATGTGTACAACTGCGATGCAGATTGGCGAGCAGGGAAGTCTTATCAGAAATATAACCCTCTTTGCCGTTCTGATATACGAGCTTTTCGGACCTCTCTTTACACGAATGGCGCTGACCGCCGCTGGCGAGATACATCCTATTCCGCACGAGGTCAAAAACCGCCGACATATCAAACTTGCACAAGCTTCGAAAACAAAAAAATAATGATGATAAAAACCGTCGATACTTCGACGGTTTTTTGCATTTTCTATTTGACCTTTATACCTTTATTTGCTATAATAAACACGATTATGATTTGAGGAAGTAATTTATGGCAGAAAAGAGAAGTAGTTTTACAGGAAAAATAGGTTTTGTACTTGCTGCAGCAGGCTCTGCGGTAGGTCTTGGAAATATATGGCGTTTTCCGTATCTTGCAGCGAAATACGGCGGAGGTATTTTCCTGCTTGTTTACATAGTTTTATCGGTGACCTTCGGATTCGCTCTTCTTTGCGCCGAGATTGCAATCGGCAGAAAGACCGGTCAGAGCCCCATCGGTGCTTTTGCGCAGCTTAATAAGAAATACACTTTTGTGGGCTGGCTGGCTTCGATAATACCGATGTTGATATTGCCTTACTATTCGGTAATCGGCGGATGGGTCGCAAAGTATATAGCGGTATTCGTAAGCGGAGGTGTTTCGGACGCTTCACAGTCAGGATATTTTTCCGAGTTTATAAAAAGCCCTATCGAGCCGCTCGGATGGTTTATGCTCTTTATAGGTCTTACCGCGATCATCGTTCTTTTCGGCGTTGAAAAGGGAATAGAGAAGGTCAGCAAAGTAATGATGCCTGTTCTCGTTGTTATGACGGTCGGCATAGCAATTTACGGTATGTTTATGCCTGGAGCTATGGCGGGTGTAAAGTATTATATCCTGCCTGACTTTTCAAAATTTAATTATATGACCGTAGTTGCTGCAATGGGTCAGCTTTTCTACTCTATGTCGATAGCGATGGGTATTATGATAACTTACGGCTCTTATATGAAGAAGGATATAAGCATAGAATCCTCTGTAAAGCATATCGAAGTGTTTGATACAGGTATCGCTTTCCTTGCGGGACTTATGATAATTCCCTCTGTTTTCGCATTTGGAAGCGAAGCAGACCTTGCAAACGCAGGTCCTACATTAATGTTCATAACCCTGCCCAAGGTATTTAATTCTATGCCGGGCGGTGGCATCGTCGGCGCAGTATTCTTTATAATGGTTTTCTTTGCCGCACTAACATCATCGATATCCTTGATGGAAACGGTAGTTTCGGTAATTCAGGACAAAACCAAGATAAAGAGATCTGTTATTTGCCTTATCGTGTTTATAGGCGCCTTTATTCTTGGCGCGCCGTCCTCACTCGGATTTGGAGTTCTTGACTTTATCTCGGTCGGCGGACAGACTATACTTGACCTTTTCGATTTTGTAAGCAATAGTCTGCTTATGCCGATAGTCGCTTTCCTCACAAGTGTGCTTGTAGGATATATCATTAAGCCAAAGGCTATAAGCGACGAGATCAAGCTTTCGGGCAAGTTCAAAAACGAAAAGCTTTTTGTGGTAATAATAAAATATGTTGCCCCCATTTTTACTTTGCTTATACTTCTGTCTTCAATTCTTGACTTTATTTGCGGCAAGATATTGCAGATAGAACAGTTTATAATTTGATTTTTTTATTGAGGTGTTTTTTATGAATATTGTTGTTGCTCAGTCAGGCGGTCCTACATGTGCCATTAATGCATCGCTCCTCGGTGTTATCAAAGGCGCATATAAGGAAGAGTCTATCGAAACTGTTTACGGTTCTTTGAACGGAATCGAGGGAATACTTTACGATAATCTTGTTGATCTCGGAAATATCGTAAAGACCGAAGAGGATATGATGCTGCTCCGTCAAACGCCTTCTTCTGCGCTCGGCTCCTGCCGCTATAAGCTGCCCGACCCCGAAAAGGATCCTGCAACCTACGAAAAAATAGTTGCGCGTTTAGAGGAATACGGCATTGGCGCTATGTTCTATATCGGTGGCAATGACTCGATGGATACGGTCAATAAAATGTCAAAGTATTTGGCAGAGAAGAATAGCTCCATTCGCGTTATGGGTGTGCCCAAGACTATCGATAATGACCTTCCCGAGACAGATCACACCCCTGGCTTTGGCTCTGCCGCCAAGTATCTTGCAACGACTGTCAGCGAGATACTCAGAGATACCGAGGTGTATGATATGAAGTCTGTCCTTGTTATCGAAGTAATGGGCAGACAGGCAGGTTGGCTTGCGGCATCTTCATCGGTGCTTCGTGCAAACGGTGAAACACATCCCGATTTTATTTATCTTCCCGAGACGGATTTCTCAGCCGACAGATTTATAAACGACCTTAAGAAAAAGCTTGAAACCGAGAATACTGTTATCGCCGTCGTTTCGGAGGGTGTTACCATTCCCAGTGACCAAGAGGTAGAGCAGAAGACCGATGCGTTCGGTCATGTTCAGCTCGCAGGTATTGGAAAAACTCTTGAAAATCTTATCAAGGAAAAGCTCGGAGTTAAGGTGCGCTCGGTCGAGCTTAGCGTACTTCAGCGCTGTGCTTCTCACATTGCGTCCGAGACCGATCTTGCAGAGTCTGAGGCTGTGGGTGCTGCTGCGGTGGCCGCCGCTGTAAAGGGTGTTACAGGCAAGATGATGGCGTTCAAGCGAGTAAGTGAAGAGCCTTATAAGGTTGAAATTGTTCCCGTTGATGCGCATCTTGTTGCAAACGGCGAACGCAATTTCCCCACAGAGTGGATAAATGAAGATAAGAACAATGTTACGGATGAGGCGGTCAGATATTTTCTGCCGCTTATCGAAGGCGAGCCCGAGCTTCTTATGAAGAACGGACTGCCGCGGCATATAAAACTTAAATAAATATCCGAACTGTGGATAAACTATGATATATTAACAGCGCACTTTTTCGGAGAAAAATATGAGAAAAACAAAAATAGTTTGCACACTGGGTCCTGCAAGCAGTAACAGAGAGACCCTTGAGAAAATGTTCCGTAAAGGTATGAATGTCGCACGGCTTAATTTTTCGCACGGCAGCCACGAATCACATAAAGAGGTGATAGGTCTATTCAGATCGGTGCGTGATGAGCTTGGCGTACCTGCGGCACTTATTCTCGATAC
>JAZNTG010000078.1:0-14537 GCA_045591645.1 Acutalibacteraceae bacterium
AGTTTTATACATAGTAAAAGCGAGGGGATTTCCGCTCGCTTTTTATTAATGAATTCTATGAAAAGCGGAGATATTTCTATCTCCGCTAACAGACCGCCCACAGTATTGCGCTAATACAAGCTCGTGGGAGAAGTCAATATTTATTGTATGTAATTATAAAAGTAAATATTACAGTATATCTTTCCAATTATCACAAAAACCATAGTGCTTTAAATCTACAAAAGGATATTTTTTATTTAATTCAATAATTTCCTTTTTCAAACAAGAAAATTCATTTGGTTTGAGAAGTCTTCGAGCAATTAAGATAAATCCAAACAAATGAGAATTGTCTTTTGTTCCATCTGACATTTCGCGCAACAGCGAAAAATCCTTCTTGTTAAGCGAAGGCTTGCGTTCAAATAGACGATTATATAGTCGGCTGCCGTGGGCACAAAGATTTCTGATAATTGTCATACTATGCATGAATTTGCCCAAAAGTTCGGGACCGCGATTAAAATTAAGTCCCATAGCGTTTGCGACAGCAATTTTGATATTGTGCTCTGATATAGAATATAAACAGGAAATGTCCGATATCGTGAGCAGTTCTATGTATGCCCATAAAGGGATGTCTTGGTCTAAATCGTCAAGAAAGTGCTTCAAATAGGCTTCATAGGCGTGGCGGCGTTCTTTTTGGTCTTCTGCTTTTGCGATAATTCGTTCATATTCATTATCATTGGAAAAATAAGCGGAAGTTCTGTAGCCAAGTGGACCATGTACTTTTGTAAATTCGTAAGAATATATAGATTTAAAGGTTACTTCTATTTTGTTAATGTAGTTTAACAAAATATGACGCATATTATGGTCGAATTCATATATATCAATAATGTTTTGGAAATTTGTTGATGGGAAGAACTTATCATGAGAACGCAAAGTCAGAGAATAACCGCTAACTCGATAGTAGTTGTTTCTGATTAAAAAATCTTTTGCTTCTTTCTCATTTGGAATAGAAAGTCCTCGTGATTTTAAAATGGTTATTTGTTGTTCGATGGTAGAAAAGTCTTTAACAGCCATAAATATCCCCTTAAAACAGAACGCCCCCCAAGTGTGCATACATCCTATGATGAGGATATAGAGGCATGGGGGGAGAAGTTAGTTATATTATACACTTAAAATTTAGATTTGTCAATGACAAGTTGATGAAAACAAATATATATTATAAATAATATATATTTGTTTTCAAAGTCAATTTTGAACGGAAGCGGAGTTAATTTCACTCCGCTTTAAATATCTCCATATGAATTGTCTATTAAACTTGTTTTGCCGAAAAAGTTTTCGTCAGGAAAATGTGTTTCTCGCCATTTAGGGTTATATTTATTTGCATATTTCGAAAAGCTCCACGCTTTTTCGCTTACAGAGCCTTTGCTCATATGCATTCTTTGTGCAAAATTGTAATTTGCATAATATAAGACAAAAAACGAGAGAGTATCGGCAAATTGATTATATTCGTCTAAAATGTAAAGTTTGTGAGTATATTTATAATCATTTACCGAAAGATAGGTTTCTACCAAAGCAATTTGAGTATCGCCTTGATATATTGAAACATAGTCAAAAGACCCACGGGATAGACAATAGCAGTGAAAGATTTCTCCGCTGTCTAAAGCAATGACATAAAAGCTTTTCAAGAAGCCGTGTTTTGAAAACACAATACTTCCATAAATGTTGTCGTTTTTATAAAGGTGGAAAACCCTTGTTAGATTTGCTTCTCCGAAAAGATAACGCAAAGGAATATAGTTAACCCATTTTGAAATGTTATAGATGCCTTTTATTGTGGTATCTTTGTTTGACATTGTTATAGATTGCAAGCGACTGACACTTCCTGCATCGCCGCTGTAATAAAAGCTTTCACTTTCAATATCGTAGGATTGTTTAATGTTTGATGCAGTTTGAGAAATTTTTATAATCATCAAATCACCGCCTTTGATTTATTATATCACAATCAATTCAAAAAGTAAATTACGGCAGTATAAATTCCCTTTAATCACAAATACTAACATCACGATTTGAAATTAAAGGAGATTTATATATGAAAGCAACAGGGATTGTTAGAAGAATCGACGACCTTGGTCGTGTGGTTATACCGAAAGAAATTAGAAGGACTATGAGAATCCGCGAGGGCGACCCGCTGGAAATATACACAGGTACGGGAGGGGAGGTCGTGTTTCGCAAGTATTCGCCTATTGGGGAGCTTGCAGATATTTCGGCGCAGTATGCTGAGGCGGCGGCGACTGCAACCAAGCTTGGCATTGTAATTACCGACCGCGACCACTGCGTTTCTGCCGCAGGTGTTTCCAAAAAGGACATAATTGACCGCGAGATCTCGCCCGAGCTTGAGCGTCTTATGGAAAATCGCCAGCCATATGTATACGAGGATGGAGCATCAAAGCTTCCTGTTATAACCGATCAGCCTCATAGCATTTTAGCCGCCTACCCAATCATCTCGTCGGGAGACCTTTGCGGCAGCGTTTTGCTGGTGCCTTCATCATCCGAGACCGAGGCGGCGGAGCCTGATCTTAATTTAGCCCGCGTTGCTGCAACGTTTTTAGGCAGACAGCTTGAAGATTAATGCTTGACATTTTGATATATATAATGTATACTTTCACTGTAAGATAGTGGACTTTAAGGAGAGTGGGGCGACCCGCTCTTCAGTTTTTGTGTAAAGGTTGTGTTGCTAAATGGCTTCACCTATAGCCGAGAAGGTCTTTGCGCTGATCAAAGATACTGTAGAAGCGCAGGGAGTATCGCTTTGGGATGTAAAATATGTCAAGGAGGGAGCTTCGTATTATTTAAGGGTAATACTTGACAGCGACGAGGGTATATCTATAGATGATTGCACCAATGTGCACCACGCGATAGATCCTGTGCTTGATGAGGCAGATCCTATACGGGACTCTTATTATTTAGAGGTCTGTTCACCCGGACTCGAGCGTGAGCTGTCCCGTCCCGAGCACTTTGAAAAATACAAGGGCGAAGCGGTAAAGCTTAAGCTTTACAAGGCACAAAACGGCTCGAAGGAGCTGTGCGGAAGACTCATTTCCTTCGACGGAAAAGAAATTGTAATTGAAGCGGCAGAGGAAACGGTTGCTCTCGAAAAAGCTGCGTTTTCGTCTGTAAGGCTTGACGATATGGATATTTAAATTGGAGGTATAACGGAAAAATGGCTAAGACAAAATCAACAAAAACACAGAATAAGGAATTCTTTGAAGCTCTGAATTTTATGGAGCAGGAGAAGGGTATTCCCGCACAGTACATCGCTGAGAAGATATCCTCGGCTATTGTGGTAGCGCTCCGTAAGGACTACGGCACTACAGAAAACATAATTTGCACTATCGACTGCGAAAATCAGATATTTAAGGTAGTTCTCAGAAAGGATATCGTCGAGGAGGTCGAGGATCCGAGAGTACAGATACTCCGTGACGAGGCAAAGGCTCAATACAAGGCAAAGGCGACCGATGAATTTGTCGAGATAGAGATGGATACCCGTCAGTTTGGCAGAATTGTTGCTCAGACGGCAAAGCACGTTATTCGTCAGGGCATTCGCGATGTAGAGCGCAGTCAGTCACTTTCTGAGTTCCAGTCGCATAATCGTGAGCTGCTTACCGCAGTTGTTGAGCGTATTGACCCTAAGACAGGAAATGCAGCAGTTACGATAGGCAAGAGCGAGGCAACTCTTCCCAAGCTCGAGCAGGTCCCCGGTGAGGAGCTTCATGAGGGCGATCACATAAAGGTATATGTGGTAGATGTTAAAGACACGGAAAAGGGTCCAAGGGTTATGCTCTCTCGTACACATCCGGGTCTTGTAAAGAGACTTTTCGAGACCGAGGTTCCCGAAATATTTGACGGAACAATCGAGATAAAGAGCGTTTCCCGTCAGGCAGGCTCAAGAACCAAGCTTGCAGTATGGTCGGCTAATCCCGAGATCGATGCTGTCGGTGCTTGTATAGGCCTTCGCGGTGCCAGAGTAAATACAATAGTTGAAGAGCTTGCAGGCGAGAAGATAGATATCGTGAAATACTCAGACGATCCTGCAGCTTTTATCAGCGAGGCGCTATCGCCCTCCAAGGTACTCTCGGTTGAAATAATCTCCGAGGAGCCCAAGGTCTGCAAGGTTACGGTTCCCGATTCACAGTTGTCGCTTGCTATCGGCAACAAGGGACAGAATGTCCGTCTTGCCGCTAAGCTCACAGGCTGGAAGATAGATATCCACCCCGAGAGCGGCTTCTACGGCGAGGAATAATATTAAAGCCAAAATGAGGAGGCCCGCACTGTGAAAGCAAAAAAAATACCCACCCGTATGTGTACGGGCTGCGGAGAAATGAAAGCAAAATCCGAGCTTGTGAGGCTTGTACGCTCACCCGAGGGTGAAATTTCTCTCGACCTGACGGGTAGAAAAAACGGCAGAGGCTCATATATTTGTAAAAGCACTGACTGTTTTGACAAGGCTTTAAGGAAAAAGGCTTTTGAACGCGCCTTTGGTGTTAAGCTCTCAGAAGAGCTGGCAAACAGTATCAGGGAGGAGATAAAGTGATAGAAAAAACACTGAACCTGATGCAGTTTGCGGCAAAGGCAGGCCGTCTTTCCTACGGCACCCACGCGACAGAGTGGGCTATAGAGTCGGGTAAGGCAAGACTTGTCTGTGTTGCGAACGATATTTCTGCCAAAAGCGTAAAAGAACTGAAATTCAGGGCCTCGAAAACAGGCATTACAGTTTTGGTGCTGGAAAATACAAATACCGAAAAGCTGTCACAGGCACTCGGTAAAAAGTGCGGGATAATCGCCGTTAACGATGAATCATTTTCGAAGGCTATCATAGAGAAATCAGATTTAGGAGGAACTGCCCATGATGGAAAAATATAAGGTCAGCGCTGCGGCGGCTGATTTAGACTTGAGCTCCAAGGAAGTTATAGCAGTTGTTAAGGAATATACAGGCGTCGAGAAAAAGACAGGCGCAGTTTTAACAGGTGAAGAGGTAAATATTCTTTTTGACGCTCTGACCCAGAAGCATAGCGTCAATAGTTTTGACGAATATTTCGCTACAGGTGCGTCTGCGCGCGAAGAAGAAGCCAAGGCAAGACAGGCTGAAAAGGACAGAAAGCTTGCAAGCCAGATGGCGATCCTTGAGCAGTTAAAGGCAGCTCAGGAGGCTGAGATGGCGGCGAAGAAGGAGATTAAGGAAGCTGACAAAAAGGCCGCTGAACCTAAGGCGGAGAAGAAACCTATTCCCGAAAAGAAGGCTGAAAGGCCTGCTGATAAGCCAATTAAAAACCTCGACAAGAATCCTGAGGCAAAGAGGGAGGATAAAAAGCCTACAGAGCACAAGCCTTCTGATCCAAAGCCCTTTACTGCTCGTAAAAAGGAGGATAAGCCCGCGGGCGAGGCTCCAAAGCGCGGCCCTGCCGAGGTGCGTACCGTTGATACAAGATTTTCCAATGTTGATATGGAAAAGTTCAATGAAAAATATGAAAATATCGCTCCTGCAAATTCTATGCACGACAATGTTCAGAGAAAACAGAAGATAAACCAGAAGTCTCAGAACTACCGACGTCAGGAGAAGAGCAAGAAGGAGCTTGAGGCAGAGAAGATGCGCAGAATTCAGCTTGAGCGTATCAAGAAGACCCCGATCACCGTTACGGTCGGTGACGAGATCACGGTCGGTGAGCTTGCGGCAGCTATGAAGAAGACCGCGGCTGAGGTTATTAAGGAGCTTATGAAGCTCGGTATGCTTGCTTCTGTTAATCAGACCATCGACTACGATACCGCAGAGATCGTTGTTACCGAAATGGGTGCAAAGATCGAGCGCGCAGTTGTTGTAACTATCGAAGAGCAGATAATGGACGAGACCGAGGACACCGCAGAGAATCTCCTTCCGAGAAGTCCTGTAGTTGTTGTCATGGGTCACGTTGACCACGGTAAGACCTCTCTGCTTGACGCTATCCGTAATACCGCCGTTACCGATACAGAGGCGGGCGGAATTACACAGCATATCGGTGCGTACAGAGTAAACTGCAACGGTCAGGACATCACCTTCCTTGATACCCCAGGCCACGCCGCGTTTACTTCGATGCGTCAGAGAGGTGCTATGGCTACCGATATCGCTATCCTGGTTGTTGCCGCAGACGACGGTATTATGCCCCAGACAATTGAGGCTATCAACCACGCAAAGGCTGCCGAAGTTCAGATAATCGTCGCTATCAATAAGATGGATAAGCCTGAGGCTAATCCTGATCGAATCAAGCAGCAGCTCACTGAGCACTCTCTCGTTCCTGAGGAGTGGGGCGGTGATATCATCTGCGTTCCCGTATCGGCTAAGAGTCATATGGGCATTGATACTCTTCTTGAAAATGTACTCCTTGTTGCAGAAATGCAGGAGCTTAAGGCTAACCCCAACCGTCGTGCAAAGGGTGTTGTTATCGAGGCTCGTCTTGATAAGGGCCGCGGTCCTATCGCAACACTTCTTGTTCAGAACGGTACATTAAAGAGCGGCGACATCATCGTTGCAGGCACCTCTGTAGGCCGCGTACGTGTTATGACCAACGAAAAGGGCCAGAAGCTTAAAGAGGCAGGACCCTCTGTTCCTGTTGAGATTGCAGGTCTTGCCGAAGTTCCGACCGCGGGAGATACCTTTGACGCCGTTTCCGACGAGCGTCTTGCCCGCGAGCTTGTCGAGCAGAGAAAGCAGAAGCAGAAGGATGAGATATGGAACGCCGCCCAAAAGGTTACTCTTGATAACCTCTTTGATAAGCTCGGTGAGGGCTCTCTCAAGGAGCTTAACATCATTGTTAAGGCAGACGTTCAGGGCTCTGTCGAAGCAGTTAAGCAGTCACTCGAAAAGCTTTCCAACGACGAAGTCAGAGTTAAGGTTATTCACGGTGCTGTTGGCGGTATCAACGATACCGACGTTATGCTTGCGCAGACCTCAGGCGCAATCATCGTAGGCTTTAACGTTCGTCCTGACGCAGTCGCTAAGGCCGCAGCTGAAAAGGACGGGGTAGATATGAGACTCTACAGAGTCATCTATGACGCTATCGAAGAGATAGAGGCCGCTATGAAGGGTATGCTTGCACCCAAGTTCAGAGATGTTGAAATGGGCTCTGTTGAGGTTCGCTCAACATTTAAGATCTCGGGCGTCGGCACCATCGCAGGCTGCTATGTTACAAACGGTAAGGTCACCCGCGCCTGTAGCATCCGCGTAGTCCGTGACGGAATCGTTGTTGCAGAGGATAAGATCGACTCTCTCCGCCGCTTCAAGGACGATGTCAAGGAGGTTGCTCAGGGTTATGAGTGCGGTATCGGACTTGAAAAGTTCGGAGACATTAAGGAAGGCGACGTACTTGAGGCCTTCATCATAGAGGAATATAGAGATTAACAGATAATTTTCCGTTTCACATTGCCTTGTCGCTCGACGTATACTCGATACGCCTTCGCTTCGCGGCTTCCTAAAACGAAAAATTATTGAGTAATCAGTTGCCGTATAGTTTTACTGTACGGCAGGAAATATAAATTTTTGGAGGACAATATGGCAGGATTTAAAATAAACCGTGTCACCTCAGATATAAAGCTTGCCCTCTCGGATATTTTGCGTGAAGTGAAGGATCCGAGAGTGTCAAAGCTTCTCAGCATCGTAAAGCTCGATGTATCGGGCGATATGTCCTACGCTACAGTTTATGTCAGCGCAATAGAGGGCAAGGAAGCGACCGAGCAGAGCGTTAAGGCGCTCAAAGGCGCGGCAGGCTATGTCCGCCGAGAACTCGGTTCACGCCTGAAACTCCGCAAGGTACCCGAGCTGCGTTTTATTGCTGATGATTCTATCGAGATCAGCGCAAACATTTCAAGGATAGTAAGCTCTTTTGAGGGAGAAAATAGCGATGGAGAATAATTGCTACCTACTGTCTTTAGCAGAGCTTTGCGCTTTTTTAAAAGAGAGGGACAACTATGTGGTGCTTTGTCACGCATCACCCGACGGAGATACCCTTGGTAGCGCGTATGCCCTTAAAATGGGACTTTCAAAGCTCGGCAAAAAAGCACAGGTCATCTGCTGTGATGAGATACCCTCTAAATATCGTTATTTTATAGATGATTCTGACTCTGAATTTGCGCCCGAAACAGTGGTTGCAGTCGATGTTGCCGATATTAAACTACTCGGCAGTATTTATGATCAGTTTGAAGGCAGAATAGACCTTAATATCGACCATCACATTTCAAATACGAAATATGCGAAAAGGCTTTACCTTGATGCGAGCGCTTCGGCTACCGCCGAGTGCATCTATGAAATACTTGATGAGCTCGGAATTGAGTTCGACCGAAGAATAGCCAATGCACTTTACACAGGAATGTCGACCGATACGGGCTGTTTTAAGTATTCGAACGTTACAGCCCGCACCCATGAGATAGCCGCCAAGCTTTATGCTATCGGAGTCGATGCCGCAGAAATAAACCGTAAAATGTTTGACACAAAATCCAGAAGCCGTTTAGAGCTTGAAATGATGGTGCTCGAGTCGGCAGAGTTTCATTTTGACGACAGGTGTATAATACTTGCCGTAACGACCGAAATGCAGGAAAAAACAGGCTGCTCGGGTAGTGAGCTTGAGGGAGTTGCCGCAATTTCCCGTTCGGTCGAGGGCGTGCTTGCAGGAGTTTCAATTAAGCAGATAGGTGAGAGCAAGTTTAAAATATCTCTTCGCACCTATCCGCCGCTTGACGCGTCTGAGATATGTAAAAGTCTTGGCGGAGGCGGACACAAAGCCGCCGCAGGCTGTACTTTAGAGGGCGATCTTGAATCGGTCAAAAAACAGATATTAGAGTCTGTAAAAACTGCACTGGAGGAAAACAATGCAGGGATTTCTACTGATAGATAAACCCGAGGGTATGACATCCTTTTCTGCCGTTTCGGCAGTTAAAAGGCTTTCGGGAGAAAAGCGGGTCGGACATACAGGCACGCTTGACCCGCTTGCTACGGGTGTGCTACCAATATTTTTAGGCAGAGCGACTGCTCTATCGTCTATATTACTTGAAGCCGAAAAGCAGTATACCGCAACGGTAAAACTCGGCATTACTACCGACACCTGTGATATTACGGGAACTGTTTTAGAAGAAAAAGAGGCTTTTGTCACAAAAGAAGAGCTTCTGGCGGTGCTTGAAAAGTTTCGAGGCGAAATAGAGCAGATACCGCCTATGTATTCAGCACTAAAAAAGAACGGAGTCCGTCTTTATGAGCTTGCCCGTCGGGGAGAATCCGCACAGATAGAGCCACGCCGTGTTACAATAAATGAGCTTACTCTCAAAAGCTTCGAGGGCGACACTTTTGAGATATTTGTTTCCTGCTCAAAGGGTACATATATTCGTTCTCTTTGCCGAGATATTGGCGAGACGCTGGGATGCGGCGCTACGATGACGGCGCTTCGCAGAAATTCCACCTGCGGCTTCGATGAAAAAGACTGTGTGAGTCTAAGCGAGCTAACGTTCGAAAACATTTCAGACTACGTAAAGAGTGAAGAATATGCGGTAAAGCATCTGCCTGAACTTCAGGTTACTGAAAAGCAGGCCGTCCGCTTCTCTAACGGCGGTCAGTTGTCATTTGACAGACTTCACGGTGCAGATTTTGCCGACGGCGAGCTTATAAGAGTAAAGCATAAAGATATGTTTTTAGGAATCGGATATGCCGATAATGAAAAAACTCAAATAAGTATAAAATGTGTGATCAATCAAATATAGGGAGGAATACAGATGTCGGGTTACGCTATAGCGCTCGGTATGTTCGATTCGGTACATATCGGACACAGAGCGGTCATAGACGCCGCGGTAAACAGTGGCTACAAAAGCGTTGTTCTGACCTTTGACAAGATTCCTTCAAAGGGAGAGAGGGCTGTTCTGACAAAAAGCGAGAAACAACACAAGCTTCTTTCTACGGGTGCCGATGATGTCCGTATACTTGAGTTTGAAAAGGTTAAAAACTACTCTCCCGAAGAGTTTCTCGGATATCTCACAAACCATATGGAAACTAAAAAGATCTGTTGCGGCTTTAACTTCCGTTTCGGTAAAGGTGCCGTGGGAGATACTGCGCTTCTCAGGCGATACTGCAAAGAAAAGGGTATAGAATATTTTGTAGCGTCCGAGGTGAAAAGCGGCGATTATACCGCTTCGACGACTTATATCAAAGAGCTGCTTGCAAAGGGCGATGTGATAGGAGCTGCCAAGCTTTTGGGCGAGCCCTTCTCCTTTACCGCAGAGGTTGTTGAGGGCGACAAAAGAGGTAGAGTTCTCGGATTTCCGACAATAAATCAGATATACCCTGAGTGCAAAACAGAGCTTAAGTTTGGCGTTTATCACACTAAGGTAGAGATTGATGGAGAAGTGTTTGACGGTGTTACAAATGTCGGTGTCCGCCCTACCTATAAAAACGATTTTGTTTCAGCTGAAACTTATATACTAGACTTTGACGGTGATTGCTACGGCAAGGAATTAAAGCTTTCGTTTGTAGAATATATCCGAGGCGAAAAGAAATTCGAAAGCGCCGATGAGCTGATAGATGAAATATCAAAAAATGTTCAATATGTAAAAGATAAACAGGCACTCTACTAATAGCAGAGCGCCTGTTTTTTTATTCTTCGGGATATATTACCGAGAGAGGATCTACGGGTTGTTCGTCTTTGTAAAATTCAAGATGCAGGTGAGACGCGTCAAGACATTCGTCATTGACTGTACCAAGTGTGCCGAGATTTGTAGTTGCGTCGACAGTATCTCCCTCTTCAATCGATATTTTATCAAGTCCGCAATACCTTGCGACGATATTATTTCCGTGGTCCACAGTGATATATTTGCCGAGCTTTGTATCGTCGATTATCGACACTACCACACCGTTCCCGCAAGCTCTTACGGTATCTCCCGTGTTGCCTACAATATCAATGCCTGTATGAAGTCGCATATCCTTATAGGTGTTAGAATAAACAAGGGTGTCACCGCTGAACTGCTTTAAAACATTTCCGTTTAAGGGCATTACAAAATTATTGGCAGCAGGTGGAGTTGTCGGAGCCTCTTCGGACGGAGCTTTTTCTGTGCCTTCGTAGGGCTCGCTGGCGTCGGTTCCTGCATTATCCGCAGAGGGTATCTCTTCCTCTGATACATCGGGAACAGACGGAGCAGAGGAAACATTTTCGGTCGTGTTCATATCCTGCGGTGTGTTCTCACTGTCGATTCGGTCAAATGCCATCCAAGCCGCTACGCCTATCGCAATGAGGCAGAGGGCTATCATAAAATAAAAGCTCCTGCCTTTAAACACCTTAGAAACTTTTGCATCATAATATTTCATATTTATTACCGCCTTCCGTTGACATTATTGTTGACAAAGGTATGCGATAATATTCTAATGTTAATTTTTTATTTAAAATTAATTCATAGAATTACAATTTTTATAATGTATATTAAATATGCAGTCAAGGGAGCCGCAACTCTTCGACTGTCGGTTATAATCATTTTGATTATAACTCTCTCCTCAAACCCCTCGAAAAAGGGAAGCCACCGTCTCGAGACGGTGGCTTTTCCTTTTTTACTGTTGTTCGTTTTAACAAATTTGTGCAAATCGAAGAAACTCTCTATATTATTAAATATTTCATAGCCTAAAACTACAGTTATGATTACCTCAAAATTCCTTGTAAGCCAATAGTTTGGCTCATCGCGGAAAGGTTTGGATTTCTACGTTAGACAATCATTATAAAAGCTTACCGCCAGCTTATCACAGCGCTCGTTTTCGGGATGTCCTGCGTGGCCCTTAACCCAGACAAAAGCAACATCGTGGACTTCAAGAAGCGGTAAAAGCTTCTCCCAAAGATCAACATTCAAAGCCGGCTTTTTATCAGCTTTTCGCCAACCGTTTTTTTGCCACGAGTAGACCCATTTCTGATTTATTGCTTCGCAAACATATTTCGAGTCGGTGGTGAGCCGCACCTCGCAAGGCTCTTTAAGCGCTGAGAGCGCCTTTATTACGGCGGTCAGCTCCATACGGTTGTTGGTGGTATCTTTTTCTCCACCCGATAGTTCTTTTTCGTGACCCGCAAAACGAAGAAGCGCGCCCCAACCACCAGGTCCGGGGTTTCCCGAACAGGCGCCGTCGGTAAATATCTCTACAAATTTTCTCGCCATATCAGTACCTGCGGAAGCTTCCTATAACCTTGCCGAGAACTGAGGGGTTTTCGGGATAGATAGGTGAAAAGTCGGGATTTTCGGGCATAAAGATGACCTGACCGTTTTCGATAAGCAGCCTCTTAACAGTAGCCTCGTCTCCGTCCATACCGATAACGATATCTCCGCTTTTTGTATAAGCGTTCTTATCTGCGATGACGATGTCACCGTCCATAATGCCGACATCGCGCATACTGTAGCCGACGACGCGAAGAGCGAAAAGGCCTTCGGAATCATTCGTGGCATAGGGAATATAATCCTCGATCTCCTCAACAGCGAGTATTGGCTGACCTGCGGTAACTCTGCCTATAACAGGTATCTGCGCAGTGTTCTGCGCTCCTGCGATACGTATTGAACGCGAAAATCTGGGGTCACGTTCAATATAGCCGTTCTCCTCAAGGAAGCTCAGTATGGCGTGAACGGTAGAAGTTGATTTTATCTTAGTCTCCTGACATATCTCGCGGACAGTGGGCGGAATACCCCCTGCGAGAGACTTGACTAAAAAATTATAAACTGAAAGTTGCTTTTCCGACAGAGCGGGTCTTGACATAACGCAGCTCCTCCAATCGAACAAATATTCGTTAAATTTATTATAACACGGTTACAGCTCTTTTGCAACAATAAAAATACCCCGATTCGTTCGGGGTATACTCCATTATTTATACTGTTCAATAAATTCTTCAAGGCAAAGTCCGCTGTCCCTTATTGCCTTTGCGTTCTCTACACCTACATATCGGTAATGCCACGGCTCGTATATAACGGCGGTGATCTCCTGCTTGTCCTTTGGATATCTCATTATAAAACCGTATTCGTGAGCGTGCTTTTGAAGCCAATCGAACTCTTTGGTCTCTTCAAAATCCTCTTCAACCGAGTTAAAGTCAACGGCAAGACCAAGCTGATGCTCACTGGTTCCGGGTCTGGCAACCGCCGTTGCAGCTTCAATCTCAGCCTCCTCTCGGGTTAAGGAGGGGTTGTTTGCAAGCTCACGGTTTACCTGATTGTTGAAAAGTCTGGTCTGGGTGGCGTCGGTGCGATATGCCGATATTATATATAGGCCAACTCCGTCGGCATGCGCCGCCTTGCAAAGGGCGGTTATTGCATCTATTGCGCGAGCATCAAACCTTTTATCGTTCGCCCAGGCATAGGCAGAGCTTATTTCAACAAGCTCGGGCGCCTCTTCATCTGAAATGTAGTTCCACTTGTTTACGAGGCGCATCTCCCACGAATCAAGGTCGGGCTTGTAGCCTTCCTCCTCGGAGGAGGTGATTTCAGAAGAGTAAGGAACATCGCTTACAGGATTATTGACCTCGCTTTGTGAGCTCGTATCGGGCAGATCCTTGCAAGCTGAGATACAAAATACAAAAACCAAAGCGGTCATTATCGAAAGAATTCTTTTAAGCATAATTTTTTTAACCTCCCAACACATCATATATTTTATACTAAAAACGAATATCTTTCAATACGCAATTGAAATTTTTATTTTTTATGGTAAAATATACACATTATATAATAAGGACTGAAGTTTAAATGACCGAAATTTTCAAATCTTCATATAACGCTGCTTTGGAAATAATCGAAAAAGCAAAGCTCCAAAAGGGAGCGGTGCTTGTTGTAGGGTGCTCGACAAGCGAAGTGCTTGGAGAGAATATAGGAACCAATTCTTCACCCGACACTGCAAAGGAGATATTTGACGGCATATATAAGGCGGCAAGTGAAAAGGGTATTTTCGTTGCGGCACAGTGTTGCGAGCACCTGAACCGCGCTATAATAATAGAGAAGGGTGCCGTACCGTTTGCAGACCGAGTCAATGTCATACCTCAGCCAAAGGCAGGCGGCTCATTTGCCACGGCAGCATACAATGCTTTTAAGGAGCCGGTCGCTGTCGAGGAAATAAAAGCCGACGCTGGACTTGATATTGGATTTACTATGATAGGTATGCATATCAAAAAGGTAGCGGTTCCTGTAAGACTTGAAAATAATAAAATAGGAAGTGGTATGGTCCTTGCCGCGCGAAGTCGGCCTAAATTCATCGGCGGTATTCGTGCAATATATGATGAAAATGATATGTAAATACCCACATTTCGAACAGTTTATGGGCATTTTTGACAGTTTTAAAAAAAGTTAAAAAAAATTCAAAAAAAGTGTTGACATTGGGAAATGGTTGTGGTATTATAATCGGGCGCCCTAAAGAGCGGCGCAAAACCGGACCTTGAAAATTAAACAACGACGAAGAAAAGAAAGAAATTGGACCCGACAATTTTGATGAGAAATCATTGAGTAAATTTAAGGACAAATTCAGACAAAAAACGCTAGTTTTTTAGGAATGA
>JAZNTG010000079.1:0-80515 GCA_045591645.1 Acutalibacteraceae bacterium
TAATGAGGGCATTCCTGCTGATCATAAAAACGCTCTATTTATTAGCAGAAACAGACGTAGGATAAGTAACAAGACCGTTCAGCACATTGTTTATACATATCTTGAGAAGGCCGGCCTCGGTAATCAGGGACTTTCTGCACATAAGCTGCGGCACACTGCGGCTACCCTTATGTACCAGCACGGCGGTGTCGATATTAGGGTGTTACAGAACGTGCTAGGGCACGAAAATCTGAGCACAACGCAAATTTACACCCATGTAGCTGATGCGCAGGTCAAGAGCGCTATCGAATCAAATCCGCTTGCTAATGTAAAAAGTAAGAAATAAAAAAAACTACCGACTGATAACAGTCGGTAGTTTGATTTTATAACACTATTAGAGCATTGCGATAAGGATGCCTGCTGCAACGGCTGAACCGATAACACCTGAAACATTCGGTCCCATTGCGTGCATAAGCAGGAAGTTGCCGGGATCCTCCTCCTGACCGACCATCTGTGAGACACGTGCAGCCATAGGAACTGCGGAAACACCTGCAGAGCCGATAAGCGGATTGACCTTTCCTTTTGTAAGAACATACATAAGCTTTCCGAGAAGGACGCCGCCCGATGTACCCATTGCGAAAGCAACAAGTCCCATTGCAACGATTCCAAGTGTTGTCCAGTTAAGGAAGGTTGCTGCGTTTGTGGTAGCGCCGACTGTAAGACCTAAGAAGATAGTTACGATATTCATAAGCTCGTTCTGTGCGGTCTTGCAGATACGGTCAACAACACCTGATTCTCTCATAAGATTTCCCAGCATCAGCATACCTACAAGAACTGCAGCATCGGGCAAAAGCAAAGCAACAATTATAGTAACCATTATCGGGAAGATGATCTTCTCAGTCTTGCTTACGGTGCGTAGCTCGGTCATTTTGACCATACGCTCTTTCTTAGTTGTAAGAGCTTTCATAATCGGCTTCTGAATAAACGGAATCAAAGCCATATATGAATAAGCAGCAACAGCAATAGGACCTAAAAGATCAGGGGCAAGCTTTGAGGTAACAAATATTGCCGTTGGACCATCTGCACCGCCTATAATACCGATAGAGCCTGCCTCCGCAGGAGTAAATCCGATAGCGAGCGCACCGATGAATGCAGCAAATATACCGAGCTGAGCCGCAGCGCCTAAAAGGAAGCTTTTAGGATTAGAGATGAGCGGACCAAAATCGGTCATAGCACCGATACCGAGGAAGATAAGCGGAGGATAAATACCTAGCTTGACACCGAGATAGAGAATATCTAAAAGACCAGCCTCAAACTCTGTACCGTCATATGCAATTCCCTTTTCAGCATGTCCGAGCACCGCCCAGTCAATAGTGCCGTTGTCAAATATCTCTGGGTGGTAAATATCAGCACCGGGGAGGTTTGCAAGTAGCATACCGAATGCGATTGGTAAAAGTAGCAGCGGCTCAAACTTCTTGACAATCGCAAGATACATCAAGAAACAGGAAATACCGATCATAACAGCATATTTCCAACCGTCACCTATAAAGAAAGAGGCAAAGCCTGACTCACTAAGAATCGAGCTTACTGTCGATATAAAAGATTCAAAAATAGACATTAGTTACAGACCTTTCTTAAAACGAACGAGTATTCTCATAGATTCCTGCAGCAGTCCAGGCGGGTCTTGTGGGGCTGCCCGAGCGTTTTACGGCTCTGATTACAGGTCTTATATTTGTGCCTTCATACATTGAAGCAACAGCCGCTGCAATAACAGCGATAATCTCATCGTTATTAGTAGCAACAGGTGCTGAAGCGACGGGCACAGCAGACTTCACGGGAGCAGTCTTTCTCTCACCCTTCTGTTCAGCTTTCGGCTTATTTTTTGAGGTCGCTCCGAATATAGATCCCGAGACAGTCAAAATTATAACAAGCAGTATAAGCATTGAAAAAACAATAACTAAACCGCATATTGTTACATTAATTCCAAGTGACCAGTCGACTGCAAGTAAATTTAAATTTTCGTACATAAAATCTTCACACCTTTAACAAAACGCATATCTTTGATTAGTATACTACAAAAGGTAAATTTAATCAACATTTATTTCCAAAAAAATTAAAAAAGGAGGAAAAAATTCCTCCTTTTTTTAGAATGTTAGCTCATAACCGCCAACAGGTCTGATCTTAAGCACGTAACAGCTTCCTTCTCCAAATACCGACTCAATGTATGCTCTGTATTCATCTATAAAGTCACTGGGTAAGAAGCACTGAATTGTTCCTGCAAATCCTCCGCCGTGCACTCGGCATGCGCCTCTGCCTATCTTTGCGATAAACTGTTCGGTAACTGCCAGTCCTAATGAAAGACCTTGTTCGTGTACATTCGAAGTAGAATACACATTCTGCAGGAATTTAAAAGATGAATTACCTGATTCAGTGATAAGACTAAGGAATTCATTAAAATCATCACTGACGAGTGCCTGTTTTTCATCATCAGCTCTTTTGTCCTCATTGAAAAAGTGAATAGCGCGAAGAATTGCGCGATCGGAACACTTATTTTTGAGTGCGCCTAAGGAAGCAAAAAATTCAGAAGAATCAACATCTCGCAGAAAATCCTTAGAGAAGAAGTTGCTTACCTGACGGCATTCGACCGTAATGTCGGCGTAATCCTGGGTCAGATTAGCGTGGTTACCGCCTGTGTTGACCACGCAGAGCGCAAAACCGTGAGCTTCAAGATCAAAATTGACCTTTTCAACGATAGGTCTTGTAGTATCTTTGAAGTCGATCGCAGTAAAGCCGCCTAAAGCGCTTGCCGACTGGTCAAGCAGGCCACAAGGCTTTCCGAAATAGATAGATTCTGCCTTTTGTCCAATCTTAGCAATTTCTACAGGTGAAACTTTACCGTCATTAAAGAGATAATTAACGCATGTTCCTACAAATACTTCAAAAGCGGCAGACGATGAAAGTCCTGAGCCACGCATTACGTTATTTGTAGTATAAGCGTCAAAGCCGCCGATCTCATATCCGCTTTCTTTGAAATAGTTAAGTACGCCTCTGATAAGAGAAGAAGCTCTTCCAAATTCAGCTTCGTTAAGTTTTAATTCAGATAGCTTGATCTCATCCTTTGGAAAGCCCTCTGACTTAATACGTACAACACCGTCGTTATTTGCAGAAACAATACCTATAATATCAAGATCAACACTGCCTGCAAGCACTCTGCCGTGCTGATGATCGGTATGGTTACCGCCAACCTCTGTTCTTCCGGGCGCAGAGAAAACTCTTAAATTCTCACGCTCGCCAAAAATTTCAGTAAATCTGTCAACAGCTGTGGAATATCTGGTGCGAGCCGCAGATACATCCTGATAAAGCATTGTAAAGGCTTCATCAGCAGAACCCTGCAAAATATTGTTCTTAAGCGTAAGGTTGTTCAAAATAAACTCTCCCGTCGATATACTTATTTAACAAGCTCGAGTGTATCTCTTGCGATAAGGAGCTCTTCATTGGTCGGAATGACCCAAACCTTGACCTTTGAGTCGGTTGTAGATATTTCGATCTCCTTACCTCTCGTATTGTTATTCTCTTCATTAAGCTCAAAACCGAGGAAGCTTATCATATCGCAGATATACTTTCTTGTCTTTTTCTCATTTTCGCCGATACCGCCGGTAAATACGATAGCATCAACGCCGCTCATAGCTGCTGCGTAAGAACCTATGAACTTGACCATCTGGTAGTTCTGCATCTCATTAGCAAGGCGAGCGCGGTCATTTCCGGCTTCTGCTGCAGCAATAACATCGCGGCTGTCGTTAGAAACACCCGAAATACCGAGAAGACCTGATTTCTTGTTAAGAATTGTATTCATCTCATCGGGAGCAATATTATCCTTCTTCATAAGATAAGTAAGTATAGAAGGATCAACTCCACCTGATCTTGTGCCCATCATAAAGCCGTCAAGAGGAGTGAGTCCCATAGAGGTATCTACGCAAACACCGTCTTTGATTGCAGAAATGGAGCATCCGTTACCGAGATGGCATGTGATCATCTTGATATCCTTCTTATCCTTGCCGAGTATCTCTGCCATGCGATCACTTACAAATCTGTGAGAGGTTCCGTGAGCACCGTAGCGACGGATATTGTACTTTTCGTAATACTCATAAGGAATGCCGTACATATATGCTCTGTCAGGCATAGTCTGATGAAATGCAGTATCAAAGGTAGCTACCTGAGGCACATCAGGTCCGAAAACCTTTGTGCAGGCACGCATAGCAAGGGCGTGCGCAGGATTGTGGAGAGGAGCAAGCTCTGCGAGCTCTTCGATATCAGCCAGAACCTTATCGTTAAGAAGAACAGACTCGCTGTAAAGGCTTCCGCCCTGAACTACACGGTGTCCGATAGCAGAGATCTCGGAAATATCGTCAATAACCTTTCCTTCTCCTGTTGTAAGAGCTTTGATAACTGCCTCAAAAGCTTCTACGTGAGTGGGCATCGGGATATCCTCTGCGATTTTCTTGTCACCGACTTTATGCTCGATGTTGCTGTTTTCGGGTACACCGATACGGTCACAAAGACCCTTAGCAATAAGAACCTCTCCGTTCATATCCATAAGCTGATACTTGAGAGAAGAACTTCCTGCATTGATAACTAATATTTTCATAAATTATCTCCTATCCGCCATACGGCGATTTTTTATTGAGTAGCGAGCTTTTTTGTGATATAATAAAAACAAGAACTTGCTCGACTAATATATAATACTTCAAATTGGAATATATTTCAAGCATTTTAAGAAAGAATGTGACAAAATGAGTACAGTCGGAATAATTGCTGAGTTTAATCCGCTACACAACGGTCATAAATATCTGATAGACTGCGCCAAAAGTGAAGGAAAAAGAGTTTATTGCGTTATTTCAGGGAATTTCGTTCAGCGCGGCGATACTGCCATAATATCAAAATTTCAGCGAACGCGTCAAGCTCTTCTCAACGGTGTTGATCTTGTATGTGAGCTTCCCTGCCCTTGGTCAATGTCCACTGCACAGAATTTCGCATATGGTGCGGTTTCTCAGCTAAATGCTCTCGGAATAGATATGCTTTATTTTGGCAGCGAGTGCGGAGATGCGACCTTGCTCGAAAGGGCTGCCGACCTTCTTTCTTCTGACGAGTATGAAAATAAGCTAAAGAAAAAAGTTAAAGGCGGAGAGACGTTTGCTTCTCTCAGACAGCAGGTTCTATATGAAATGGACTGTGAGCTCGGAAAGCTTCTCGACAACCCTAACGATAGCCTTGCTATTGAATATATTATTTCTGCAAAGAGGATTAACCCCAAGATTGGATTTTATGCTGTTAAAAGAGTTGGTGCAATGCATAATGACAGCTCTGCAGATGACGAATATTCCACTGCAACTCTGCTTAGAGAAAAACTGCGCGAAAAAGATACTGATTATATCAGAAAATTTGTGCCGGATAAGGCAGCTGATGTGCTTCTGCAATTTGACCTTTCGGATATAAGGAATATTGAAACTGCTGTCTTGGCGCGACTTCGTATAATGAGTATCAGTGATTTCAAAAAACTACCCGATTTAAGCGAAGGCCTTGAAAACCTAATATATTCTTCTGTCAGAAAAGCAAATTCTCTGGAAGAATTATATGATATGATCAAGTCAAAAAGATATACCCTCGCAAGAATCAGAAGGCTCATATTAAGCGCGTTTATCGGTATTGATAATTCTTTCTTCAAAAAAGAACCGCCATACGTACGTATACTTGGTTTTTCAGATAGTACACTGGGCGATCTCCCAAATCCACCAAAAAAACCTATAGTTACAAGAGTGTCGCAGATAAGGTTGCTGTCAGACTTTTCAAAGAAAGTGTTTGAAACCGAATGTCGTGCCACTGACCTTTATTCGCTTTCGTTTAAAAATAAAAAAGAATGCGGCGCCGAGCTGACGACACCGATCATAAAGGTTTAATCGTCATGGTAATATTCAAAAATATTTTTAGCTGCTCTTCTTGTTGCTCCCGCAGCAATCAGCTCTTCAACGCTTGATTTCTTGATTGCGGAAACGGTTTTTAGGTTTTTAAGCAGCTTTTTGGCGGTTGCTTCGCCCACATTTGAAATCTTTAAAAGCTCCATTTGTAGAGTTGATATCTTACGTCTTTGCTTGTGGTAAGATATCGCAGCTCTATGAACCTCATCCTGAATAGCGGTAACAAGTGTAAACGATGCTCTTGTAGCCTTCAGCTGTATATCCTTCTCAGCAGTACAGATGTGACTTGTTCTGTGTTTTGAGTCTTTTACCATACCAAACAAAGGAACATCAATGTTATGCTTCTTTAAAACAGGAACCACAGCCGATATCTGACCTTTTCCACCGTCAAGCAGTATTAAATCAGGACATTGAGAAAAGCTCTCATCGCTTCCCTTTTCAAATTCGTTAAATCTTCGGTCAAGCACCTCGTTCATCGAGCGAAAATCATCCTGCCCCAAAAAAGATTTAATTTTAAATTTCCTGTAAAGCGACTTCTCCGGTCTTCCGTCAATAAACACTATCATAGACGCTACGTTTTCGCTTCCCGCGGTATTCGAAATATCGTATGCCTCTATTCTTCTCGGAGCTGTACTTAGCCCCAATAGAGCGGTGAGCTCATTTAATGCTGACATTTCCTTCATGTTTCGCGCTGTTCGCTTGGAAAGTGCTTCAGCAGCGTTTGAAAGACACATTTCTATAAGCTGCTTTTGAACTCCTATCTGCGGAACATTGATATTCACCTTTTTCCCAAGCTTTGATGTTAATAGCTGTTCGGCGATAATTCTGTCCTCAAAATCACTGTCTACAGATATCTCAGGTGGTATATCATTTTCGGCATAATAGCTACATAGCAGTTCGGAATACACTGAGCCCTTATCGGTGATACCGTCAAGATAATACAGCTTTTTGTCACTTAGTCTACCCTCTTTGAATATCAGCACTGCCGCGGCCGCAAGCTCACCTGCTGTAGCTATAGCAAAGACATCCTGTCTTACATGCGAGGACGATATTATTTTTTGCTTCTCTTTACTCTTTTCGATTGCTTTAATACGGTCGCGAAGTCTGGCTGCAAGCTCAAAATCAAGCTCTTCCGAAGCCTTTTCCATACGTTTTGTCAGATCATATATATCTGTGGAATTTGCTCCGCCTTTTTTTATAAACTCGACAGCACTGTCGACAGCTTCAAGGTAATCCGATCTTGAAATATTACCCTTGCACGGCGCACTGCAAATCCCTATATGAAAATTAAGGCAGGGCTTGGTTCGTTTATCAAAACTGCGATTACAGTCAGGCAGTTTAAACACCTTGAGCGCCTCATCCACAGTCTCCCGTACTACGTAAAAAGAATAATAAGGACCGATATAAGTGGCGTTATCATCGCTTTTCTGCATTGTTGCCTGAATTTTGGGCCAGTCTTCTTTGGTAATTTTTATATAATGATATCCTTTATCGTCTTTAAGCAAAATATTATATTTCGGCATATGCTGCTTGATCAGTGAGCTTTCAAGCAGCAAAGCTTCATATTCGGTGTCACAGAGAATGTACTCAAAGTCTTCAACCGAATTCACCATCCTGCGAACCTTTGAAGTATGAGCAGAACCGGAGCCGAAATACTGCGTGACACGATTTTTCAGAGCTTTTGCTTTTCCTATATAAATAATTATCCCGTTTTTATCCTTCATAATATAAACACCGGGGGTAAGCGGCAAACTGTTAGCTTTATCCTTAAGTTTGCGGAGCTTTGCTGGATCAATCTCCATTTGTGACACCTCCTTTGGTTTAATTTTATATAATTATATCATCAATTTCAAGTATTGTTTTCAGAGAGGCAGATTTTATGAGGAAGATAACCGTTTTGTTTTTGATATTAGTGCTTATTTTTTGTGTTAGCGGTTGTACTAACGCAGATAGCAGTTCATCCGATACCGACAAGCAGATCGTAGTCTTACCCGACGAGGAAACAGCGAAAACAGTAAACGGATATAGGAATAACGAAGCTGCTACCTCGTCTGATATTAATCTGTCTTCTTCAGTATTAGGATCATCAAATTATGAATCAGCAGCTTCACAGCCTGAAACTTCTTATTATGTCGGTAATAAAAATTCTAAAAAATTTCATACACAGTACTGTAAATATGTTTCGTCTATCAGCCATAAGAATCTCCACAGCTTTGCAACCATTGATGACGCGCTAAACGAAGGATATTCACCCTGCAGTCAATGTATTGATCAGAGATAAATACATTGACAAATATTTATAGTTTTGCTATTATTATTTATTATAAATTTAAATATGAAAGAAGCTAATTTATGGGACTTACATTAACTGAAAAGATACTAAAAAATCATATTGTTGACGGAGAGTTCAAAAAAGGTACAGAGATCGGTATCAGGATCGATCAGACCTTAACTCAGGATGCAACGGGCACTATGGCTTATCTTGAGTTTGAGGCTATGGGCATCCCCAGAGTACGGACTGAGCGTTCAGTTGCTTACATAGATCACAACACATTACAGTCGGGCTTTGAAAACGCAGATGACCACAGATTTATCGGCTCTATCGCCAAAAAGCACGGAATATATTTTTCACGCCCCGGTAACGGCATCTGCCATCAAGTGCATCTTGAACGCTTCGGCATACCGGGCAAGACCTTAATCGGTTCTGACAGCCACACACCTACAGGCGGTGGAATCGGAATGATTGCTATCGGTGCAGGCGGACTTGACGTTGCAGTTGCTATGGGCGGCGGAGCTTACTACATCACATACCCCAAGATCGTCAAGGTAGAGCTTACAGGTAAGCTGCGCGACTGGGTAGCCGCAAAGGACGTTATTCTTGAGGTTCTTCGCAGAATGTCGGTAAAAGGCGGCGTTGGCAAGGTCATCGAATACTGCGGAGAAGGTGTTAAGACACTTTCTGTACCCGAGCGTGCTACAATTACAAATATGGGCGCTGAGCTCGGCGCGACAACTTCAATATTCCCCTCCGATGAGATTACAAAAGAGTTTTTAAAGGCTCAGAAGCGTGAAGAGGTATGGACTGAACTTTCCGCAGATCCCGATGCCGAATATGACGAGGTCATCAGTATTGATTTAAGCGAGATTACCCCAATGGTTGCTTGCCCTCACTCCCCTGACAACGTTAAGAGTGTGACAGAGCTTGGAAAAATGAAGATCGATCAGGTTTGCATTGGATCATGCACGAATTCTTCTCTTATGGATATGAGCAAGGTCGCACATATTTTAAAGGGCAAGACTGTACATCCCGACGTGTCGCTGTCAATTGCACCCGGCTCTAAGCAGGTGCTAAATATGATTGCCAATAACGGTATGCTGTCTGATATGATCGGCGCGGGAGCCCGAATTTTAGAGAGTGCTTGCGGTCCCTGCATAGGTATGGGACAGTCTCCAAACTCTGCGGGCATATCACTTCGTACCTTTAACCGTAACTTTGAAGGCAGATCAGGTACCAAAGACGGACAGATATATCTTGTTTCACCCGAGGTTGCTGCAGCGTCGGCAATTACAGGCTATCTGACCGACCCGAGAGAGCTTGGCCCGATGCCCGAGTTTTTAATGCCGAAGGAATTTGAGATAAACGATAATATGATCGCAGAACCGGCATCGGTAGCTGATGCGGATACGGTCGAGATACTTCGCGGACCAAACATCAAGCCCTTCCCTGTAACACGTCCGCTTGGTGATACTATCTCCTGCAAGTGCTCACTTAAGGTCGGGGATAATATCACAACCGACCACATTATGCCCGCAGGCGCGAAGATACTTCCGCTCCGCTCTAATATTCCTGCCATTTCGAAGCACTGCTTCACTGTATGCGATCCCGACTTCCCTGCTCGCGCTGAAGAACTTGGCTCAAGCATTATTGTCGGCGGTGCTAACTACGGTCAGGGTTCGTCCCGTGAGCATGCGGCGCTCGCTCCCTTGCATTTGGGCGTTAAGGCGCTCCTTACAAAATCCTTTGCAAGAATTCACAGGGCGAATCTCATTAACGCAGGTATTCTCCCCCTGAATTTTGTAAACGAAGCAGATTATGACAAAATCGACCTCTCTGACGATTTACTTATAGAAAACGTAATCGAGTGTATAAGCAACGGAAAAGATCTTGTAGTCAAAAATATGACAAAAAATGTTGAGATTCCCGTAACCTGCGAATTATCCGACAGAGCAAAGGATATTGTTCTTGCAGGCGGACTTCTCAGCTATACTAAAGAAAAACTAAACTAAGGAGTATTAAAATGGCAGATAAAATTCAAATGAAAACGCCTCTCGTCGAAATGGACGGAGACGAAATGACCAGAATAATCTGGAAAATGATAAAGGATATACTCCTTGAGCCTTACATTGATCTCAAGACAGAGTATTATGATCTTGGACTTGAATATAGAAACGAGACCGACGATCAGGTTACTGTCGACTCTGCAGAGGCCACCAAAAAGTACGGAGTTGCAGTTAAGTGCGCTACCATCACACCCAACGCTGCGCGTATGACCGAGTACAATTTAAAAGAAATGTGGAAGTCACCTAACGGAACTATCAGAGCGATCCTCGACGGTACAGTTTTTAGAACTCCAATTATCGTTAAGGGTATTGAGCCCTACATTCCTACCTGGACTAAGCCTATAACCATTGCCCGTCACGCATACGGCGATATTTATAAAAATACCGAAATGCAGGTAGAAAAAGGATCAAAATGCGAGCTTGTTGCAACCGATAAGGACGGCAATGAAACCAGAAAGCTTATCTATGACTTCGCCGACAGTGACGGAATAATTCAGGGTGTTCACAATAAGGATACTTCGATTGCTTCCTTTGCAAGATGTTGCTTTAATTTTGCGCTTGATACTATGCAGGATATCTGGTTTGCTTCTAAGGATACTATTTCTAAGCAGTATGACCATCACTTTAAGGATATCTTTGCCGATATCTATGAAAATGAGTATAAGGGCAAATTCGAAGCTGCAGGTATTGAATACTTCTATACGCTCATAGATGACGCAGTCGCACGCGTTATACGCTCCGAGGGCGGTTATATCTGGGCTTGCAAGAACTATGACGGAGACGTTATGTCCGATATGGTGGCTACTGCCTACGGCTCGCTCGCTATGATGACCTCTGTTCTCGTTTCACCCGAGGGTATATACGAATATGAGGCGGCTCATGGAACCGTTCAGAGGCACTATTACAAGCATTTAAAGGGTGAAACTACTTCAACAAACAGTGTCGCTACCCTCTTCGCTTGGACAGGCGCACTTAGAAAGCGCGGTGAACTCGACGAGCTGACCGATTTAATAAGCTTTGCTGATAAGCTTGAAGCTGCAACAATTAAAACAATTGAGGACGGCGTAATGACAGGAGATCTATATCTACTGTCAAAGCTTCCGAACAAGCGTAAGGTTGATACCGAAACCTTCCTTGTAGAAGTTAATAATAGACTTAAAGAAATGCTATAATATTAAAAATCCACCCAATTGGGTGGATTTTTAATTATCTATCTTCAAGTTTAACATAATCAACTTCGGGCTGAACACTTAAATATGCCGGTCGGATAATTTTGCTTGAATTTACCAGCTCTTCTATTCTGTGAGCAGACCAACCTGCAATTCTTGCTATAGCAAAAATAGGTGTGTAAAGCTCAAGTGGAAGATCAAGCATTGAATAAACGAAACCGCTGTAAAAGTCAATATTTGCACTGACGGGCTTTTGAGTATTCTTGTGTTCTGCAAATACCTTGGGGCCCAGCCTCGCTACGTTAGAATAAAGAACAAATTCCTTCTTTCTTCCCTTTTCAACCGCTAGCTGTTCAACGAACTTCTTGAAAATATTCGCTCTGGGGTCAGAAATAGTGTAAACGGCGTGACCGATGCCGTAAATGAGTCCCGATTTATCAAATGCGTCCTTATTGAGCATTCTTTTGAGATAATCTTCGATCTCCTCTTCGTCGGTCCAGTCACGTATTTCCTTCTTCATCGCGTCAAACATCTGACAAACCTTGATATTAGCGCCGCCATGCTTGGGACCTTTGAGTGAGCAGAGAGAAGCTGCAATCGCTGAATATGTATCAGTACCAGAGGAAGTAACGACTCTGTCAGTAAAGGTAGAGTTATTACCGCCGCCGTGCTCTGCGTGAAGAACTAATGCAAGGTCCAGTATTCTTGCTTCAAGCTCGGTATACTTAGAGTCAGGTCTGAGCATACTGAGGATATTTTCAGCAGTAGAAAGCTTAGGATTTGGATTGTTGATAACAAGAGCTTTTCCCCTTCTGAAATGTGAATATGCATGATAAGCATAAATGGTCAAAAGCGGAAATGTTGAAATAAGCCTGATAGACTGTCTTAAAACATTCGGAATAGAAGTATCATTCGCGTTGTCGTCATAAGAATAAAGAGTCAGAACGCTCTTGGCAAGCGAGTTCATAATATCAGCGTTTGAGGCTTTCATTACAACGTCACGCACGAAGTTTCTCGGCAGGATACGGTTAACAGCCAAAACATGATTAAATGATGCAAGCTCTTCTTTGTTCGGAAGCGTACCAAACAACAAAAGATAAACCGTCTCTTCGAAGCCGAATCGGTTTTCTGACAAAAATCCATCAACAAGATCGTTGATATCTATTCCTCTGTAATAAAGCTCACCGTCGATAGGTGTCATAACACCGTTTATCTCTCGGCTGTGGTAGCTTGTAGAGATTTCAGTAAGTCCCGTAAGAACGCCTTTACCCTTTGAATCGCGAAGACCACGATTAACCTTATTAATAGTAAAAAGCTCAGGATCTATCCTGTCATTTTCAAGACAAAGTCTGGAAAGCTTTTCTATTTCGGGAGATATTGCTGAGTAACTTTTATGTGGCATTTTGCTCTCCTTATATATAAATTAATTTATATTATACTATTATTTTCCTTATTCGTCAATAAGTTTTAATTCAACTTTAAGAACTCAGCGGAATTCTCATCTACATGATAATAAAATAATAAAAGACCCACTTTGGGGTCCTTTATTATTTGGTGATCTATCGGAGATACTCTGCGCTCTCACCGTTTCGACCGTTCCGAACGGTAACCCGAAACGGTTTAAGATGCTCGAGACTTCACAGTCACATAAGGCTATCGCGCCTTTTGTGCTGCTTCGACGAACTCCGCGGAGTTCTCATCTCCATAATAATGAAATAATAAAAGACCCACTTTGGGGTCTTTTATTATTTGGTGATCTATCGGAGATTCGAACTCCGGACACCTTGATTAAAAGTCAAGTGCTCTGCCAACTGAGCTAATAGATCATTTTTGCGACTAAGATATTATAACAACTGAATACGTAATTGTCAAGGATAATTTTGCCTATATTTCAAGGAAAATTCGGGAGGTAAGGAAATATCCCTTTCCTCCCGAAAAATTCAGTATTTAACAACTATATTCACAAGCTTTTTAGGAACATAAAGCTGCTTTATAACAGTTTTTCCGTTTATTTCAGCCGCAACTGCAGGATCTGCCGCCGCAAGAGCAATGGCATCATCGGAAGAAATGTCAGCAGGAACATTAAGTCTCGCTTTGATCTTACCGTTTACCTGAGCGACTATCTCGACAGATGCGTCTACACACTTTGCGGGATCATACTCAGGCCATTTTGCCTCATTTAGCATACCCTCAAATCCTGCGTTTACCCAAAGCTCTTCGGTAATGTGAGGAGCAAAAGGATTAAGCAGAATAAGCAATGTTCTAAACTCGCCGCGAGTAATACAACCGCTATTAGAAATCTCGTTAAGCAAGGCCATCATAGCAGAGATCGCAGTATTCATCTTAAGACCTTCGATATCTTCGGAAACCTTCTTTATGGTCTTGTTGAAAGCAACTTCGAGCTTAGATGAATAGCCGTCGCCGTCAACAACATTATCAGCAAGAGCCCAAATTCTCTCAAGGAAGCGCTTACATCCCTTGATAGAGTCAGACTTCCACGGAGCAGCCTTCTCAAAGTCGCCAATAAACATTTCATAAAGACGCATTGTATCAGCGCCGTAATCTCTTACTATATCGTCGGGATTTACTACGTTTCCTCTAGACTTTGACATCTTTTCGCCGTTCTCACCGAGTATCATACCATGGCTTGTGCGCTTTGCATACGGCTCGGGATTCGGAACAACACCAATATCATAAAGGAATCTATGCCAGAAACGGCTGTAAAGCAGGTGTAGTGTAGTATGCTCCATACCGCCGTTGTACCAATCTACAGGTCCCCAATATTCGAGCGCTTCCTTTGAAGCGAGCTCCTTATCGTTATGAGGATCACAATAACGCAGGAAGTACCAAGAGGATCCTGCCCATTGAGGCATTGTGTCTGTCTCTCTTTCAGCCTTTCCACCGCATTTCGGACAGGTAGTGCTGACCCAATCAGTCATTTTAGCAAGCGGAGACTCGCCATTATCTGTAGGCTCGTATGATTCAACATTCGGCAGAACGAGCGGAAGCTCACTTTCGGGAATGGTAACATATCCGCACTTTTCACAGTGAACCACAGGGATAGGCTCTCCCCAATATCTTTGGCGCGAGAAGACCCAATCGCGAAGCTTGTAGTTAACCTTTAATTGACCGAGCTCACGTTCTGTAAGCCACTCGGTGATCTTCTGTTTTGCTTCATCAACAGTTAGACCGTCAAGAAATCCTGAATTTACCATTATTCCGACAGCACAGTTGGTATAAGCCTCCTCTTCGGGATTACCGCCTGCAACAACTTCAATTATAGGAAGATCAAACTTCTTTGCAAATTCCCAGTCGCGTGTATCATGGGCAGGTACTGCCATAATTGCGCCTGTTCCGTAAGAGATAAGTACATAGTCGGAAATAAATATCGGTATCTCTTTACCGTTGACAGGATTGATAGCTTTAACACCATTCAGGCAAACACCTGTTTTATCCTTAGCCATTTCAGTACGCTCGAAATCAGACTTTCTAGCGGCTGCAGCCTGATATTCTTTCACCTCATCAAGGTTGGCGAGTCTGTCAGCCCACTTTTCAAGTAATGGATGCTCAGGAGACATAACCATATATGTAGCTCCGAAAAGTGTATCTGCTCTGGTAGAGAAAACCTCCAACACGTCACCTGCAGTAGTTGCAAACTTGATCTGAGTACCCGTAGATCTGCCGATCCAGTTTCTCTGTTGAATCTTGACGCGCTCGATAAAATCAACATCATCAAGACCATTTAACAGTTTTTCAGCATAATCGGTGATCTTAAGCATCCACTGGCTTTTATTCTTACGAATAACTTCACTTCCGCAACGCTCACACACGCCGCCGACCACTTCTTCGTTAGCAAGTACACACTTGCAGGAGGTGCACCAGTTAACTGCCATCTCCTGCTTGTAAGCGAGGCCGTTTTCAAAGAGCTTTATAAAAATCCACTGAGTCCACTTATAGTAAGCAGGGTCGGTGGTATTAACTTCTGCAGACCAGTCGAACGAAAAGCCCAACGATTTCAGCTGCTTTTTGAAGTTTGCAATATTATTCTCGGTTACAATCGCAGGATGAATATGATTCTTGATAGCAAAGTTCTCGGTAGGAAGACCGAAGGCGTCCCAACCCATAGGATAAAGTACGTTATAGCCCTGAAGCCTCTTCTTACGGGCTACGATATCAAGCGCCGTATAAGAACGGGGATGTCCTACGTGAAGTCCCTGACCCGAAGGATATGGGAACTCAACAAGGCCGTAAAATTTGGGAAGCGTGTAATCCTTTTTAGTAGCAAAGGTCTGCTTTTCGTCCCAAATATTCTGCCATTTCTTTTCAATTTCTGCGTAATTATAATGCATTTTAATCTTCCTCCCTGGCATTGTCAAGAATACTGTCTAAATCGAGCTTATCACCGTCTGCCCACATACGGTCAAGGTTATAGTAATCTCTTGCATCTGCGGAAAAAATGTGTATAACAACTCCGTTATACTCAAGAAGCAGCCAGCCTGTTGCTCTGCCCTCGATATGGTCAGGGGTAAAACCTGCCTCTTCAAGCTTTTCTTCAACCTCATCAGCCAAAGCTCTTATATGATTTTGAGAAGTAGCAGTAGCCATTATAAAATACTCTGCTATTACCGTAAGCTCGCCGACGTGAATAGCGTTTATATTTCGCGCTTTCTTGTCATTAAGGGCATTGACCGCGATATTAATTATCTTATCACTGTTCAAACTAAAACCTCACCTTTATAATTATTGTAAAAAATTAAATAATTGTAAGCATTAAGCGTATCGGGATGCACAGCAGCTCCCTTTTCGAGAAGCTCGCCGATAGTATATTTAAGCGCATATGTCATCGCTTCTTCAAGCGACTTATCCGATAATTTTCTCATTACATCAACATCAGGATAGTTTCTGTCTGATGATGTAAAATCTGCGACATATATAACTTTTTCAAGTAAGGACATATTTTGTTTTGCCGTAGTGTGATATCTGATCGCGTTTATAATATCGGCATCCCTAACATTTAGATACTCTTTTATATACACAGAGCCCGAGATAGCGTGCCAGAGCTTATCGGAAGCTCTTTCAACATCGGATAGTATTATACCAAAGGTATTAAAAATCTTCAAGTGCTCTTCACAAGAATAATTTTTAGTTATATCGTGCAGAAGCCCTGCAAAATATGCCTTTTCTCTGTCGGCGCCGTATTTATCGGCTAACCTGACTGCTTCCTCTGCTACACAAAGCGAGTGCTTGTATCTGTACTCGTCAAGCATTTGCGATAGCAGCATCTTAATTTTATTATCGCTTAAATCAATCATTATACACCTTATTCTCGTAAATGTAATTCAAAACCTGTTCTGGAATATATGCTTCACAAGACGCTCGGTTATTTATATGATCACGGATAAGCGTGGAGGAAATATCCGTAACCTCAGTACTCATTACAGATATCCTGGCACCCTCTGAGATCAAACCGTCAATGCTGCTGTTAAAATCCTCATTTTCTGTTCCGACACGCATAAAAGCGATTAACTCGGCTAAAGAAAGAATCTTCCGATACTCCTTCCAAGCGGTAAAAGATGCGATCATATCACCGCCGATGCAAAGAGCCAGCTTGTAGTCAGGATAAATTTCGTTAAGAGAACTAACAGTATCTACTGTATAGCTCTTCCCTGTTCTTGATATTTCAATATCACTGACGGTGACCTTTGGATACTTCTCAGCTATTAGTCTGCACATATTAAGCCTGTGCTCGTCCGACGCCAGAAAATCAACTTGTTTGTGCGGCGGTATCTTTGAGGGTATGATGAGTACTTTATCTACCCAATCAAGCTCACAGACAGCCTTAAGCATTTGCTCGTGACCAATGTGAAACGGATTAAAGGTTCCGCCGAAAACAGCGAGTGTTTTCATAATTATTTTACCAGCTTTATAGTTTTGTTATCTATGCTTTCTCTATACAGAATAAAACGTGTGCCTATGACTTGAACGACATCTGCTCCTATTTTTTCTGCAATTGTGTCCGCAGCTTCTCTGGATGTAACAGGTGATGTTTCCAGAGTTCTTACTTTTATCAGCTCTCTGGCTTCCAACGCATCATCTATTTGCTTTAGAGTTTGCTCGCTGATTCCGCCTTTTCCTATCTGAAGAATAGTATCAAGGCTGTTTGCCATACCGCGAAGCTGTGCTCTTTGTCTTGAATTCAACATTTCAATCTTCCTTTAGTATTTCACTTAATTTTTCCTTTAATGCCCTAAGCGCTCTTCCCCTGTGGCTGATGCTGTCTTTTTCCTCGTCGGATATTTCGGCAAACCGTCCAAGCTCTGATATAAAGAGAACGTCATAGCCAAAGCCATTTGTACCACTCATATCAAAAGCGATATGTCCGTCGCACTTTCCTGAAACAACAAAGCTTTTTCCATCCGGAAAAACACAAGCTACAGCACACTCAAAGCGGGCTGTACGCTGTTCGTCAGGAATATTGCTCATTTTTTGCAGTAACTTCTGATTGTTTTTTAAATTATCAGTAGGTTCGCCAGCATAGCGAGCTGAATATACACCGGGCTCACCGCCTAAAGCGTCAACACAAAGTCCCGAATCATCGGCTATTGTGGGCATACCTGTCTCTTTCATACCGGCATATGCCTTGATAAGCGCGTTTTCTGCAAAGGTTGCTCCATTTTCCTCTACATCGGGGAACTTACGGTTAAAATCCCGCTCACAAATTGGATTAACGCCCAGAGGTAAAAGAATTCTTTTTAATTCTTCAAGCTTTTTGAGATTCTTGGTTGCAACGAAAAAATCCATTTATTCCTCCACATCAAACAATGCATCTGTAAAGCCGACAGGATCAAACGGCTGCAAGTCATCAATCTGTTCGCCGACTCCGATATATTTTACCGGAATACCCAAATCATTCTTTATGGATACAACAACACCGCCCTTAGCAGTACCGTCAAGCTTTGTGAGAACGATTCCGGTAATGCTTGTGACATTACTGAATTCCTTAGCCTGATTAACTGCATTTTGACCTGTTGCGGCATCTAGTACAAGTAGTGCTTCGACCGAAGCCGTGGGAAGCTCTCGATTTATGACTCTGTACATCTTTGCAAGCTCATCCATAAGATTCTTCTTGTTGTGAAGTCTGCCCGCAGTGTCGCATATAAGGACATCGGCACCCTTTGATTTAGCTGACGCGATAGCATCAAATATAACCGATGCAGGGTCGGTTCCTTTTACACTTTTTACAAGCGGAACACCTGCTCGTTTTGACCATTCTTCGAGCTGCTCGATAGCGGCAGCGCGGAAGGTATCTGCGGCTGCAAGCATAACACTTTTGCCCTGTGATTTCAAATGAGCCGCCATTTTTCCGATAGTCGTAGTCTTACCTACTCCGTTAACACCGATAACCATAATTACAGAAGGCTTGGTGTTGAGCTTCAGAGATGTATCTCCGTCAAGCATATCTCGGATAATCTTTTTAAGAAGGTCCTTAACTTCATTCGGATCGGTAATTCTGTTTGCTTTAATCTCCTCACGCAATCGCGCGCAGATCTGTTCAGAGCAGGAATATCCAATATCAGACATTATAAGAATCTCTTCAAGTTCTTCTAAAAGCTCGTCGTCAACCTTAGTAAAGCTTCCGATAACAGAGTTGACCGAACTTAAAAAACTCGACCTAGTCTTTGAAAGACCTGCTTTAATTTTGTCAAAAAAGCCCATAAGGATCACCCATTTTCAAGTTTTAACATTCTTTCGATGCTTGATACATTAAGCTCAAGCAGCTTGGAAATGCCCTTTTCCTGCATCGTTACACCGTAAAGCATATCAGCAGCCTCCATTGTGCCGCGTCTGTGAGTAATGCAGATAAACTGTGTATCAAAATCATTGCTCTTCATATAGTCAGCGAATCTGTCTACATTTATATCATCAAGTGCAGTGTCTACCTCATCAAGGAAGCAGAAAGGAGGTGCATTTACACGCATAATCGCAAAATAGATTGCTAGGGCTATAAGAGCCTTTTCACCGCCTGAAAGACCGTCAAGCGTCGGGACATTCTTCCCTGGTAGTTTTACAACGATATCTATTCCGCTTTCAAGCACATTGTTCGGATCAGAGAAAACAAGCTTTGCCGTGCCCCCACCGAAAAGGTCTGTAAAGGTTTTAGAGAAATGCTCATTAATGCTGTTGAAGCCGACAACAAAGAGCTCCTTCATCTGCTCTGTGAGCTGAGAAATAAGCTTACCAAGCTCTGTGCGTGACTTTTCAACGTCGTCCACCTGTTCTTTAAGGAAGGTATAGCGTTCGTTTACTTCCTTGTATTCCTCTATCGCTGATACATTAACATGTCCGAGATTGCGTATTTTTCCCCTTACCTCAGCAAGTTGTTTTCTTGCAGCAGCAGGATCCTCAACGGGAGAGCATATCTCCTCTGCCTCGCTTCTCGTGAGCTGATATTCGTCAAACAGCTGCTTTATGACGTCATCACATTCTCTGATCATATTCTCTCTACGCTCACAAAGACGTGCAAGCTCTCCGCTTATCTTTTCACGGTCAGAAGTAAGATCCTTTTCACTTGCACGAAGCAAAGAGCCTGACTTTTCAATATCAGTCCTTCGCTCAATAAACGACGCAATATCAGCCTCGAACTGAGCGCAAGCATTTTTAAGTGAAGCAATAGAAGCTTCAATCTCAGCAATAGACGCGCCTGTAGCAGTATTCTTGTTATTATACGCTTCAATCTCTGCTTCAATCTGAGCGATATGCTCATTGCTCTGAGAATCATCAAGCTCAAGCAGTGCTGAGGCTGCGTTCAGGTTTTCAATATCCTTGTTGATCTCAATGATCTTGAGTTTGATATCAGTTATCTTGGCAGTCAACCTCTCCCGTGAGGAAGACATAGTGTCACGTCCGCCGTTCATCTCAGAAATTACTGCTTCCAGAGTTGTCTTTTCACTCTCATAAAGAGATATTTCGTCATTAAAATTCTGCGCAGCAGCACGTAAGGAGCTAAGCTTTTCGCTTGCAGCATATTTCTCGTTTTTGAGTTCTGTAAGCGTGTTTACAGCAGCGTCGCGAAGCTCACCTATTCGCTTTAGCTCGCCCAGTGCGCGAATTTTATCCTCATTCGCGGTTTTAAGCAGATCCTCAGCAGATTTGACCTCACCCTCAACCTTGGAG
This sequence comes from Acutalibacteraceae bacterium, assembly GCA_045591645.1. Classification (GTDB taxonomy): domain Bacteria; phylum Bacillota; class Clostridia; order Oscillospirales; family Acutalibacteraceae; genus SFWF01. The sequence continues at coordinate 20,636 of JAZNTG010000079.1, forward strand.
AGCTCAATAACAGCAGTATTATAGCTTTCGCTCTTTTGCTTTTCTTTGCTTACGAGCTTTTCAAGCTCATTTTTCATTCTAGCTATGTCACCCGAGCGTGAAAGCAATCCAGCATTCTTAACGAGTGAGCCACCCGTGAGCGAACCGCCTGCGTTAATTACCTGTCCGTCAAGGGAAACAACCTTAAATCTGAACTTAAACTTACGTGCAATGGAAACCGCTGAGTCGATATCCTCGGCGACAACAGTACCGCCAAGAAGGTACTTAACGATCTCCCTGTATCGGTTGTTGCAGTCGACAAGGTCGCTTGCTATTCCTACATATCCAAATTCGTTCTCAAAGCCTTTTTCCGTAAACTCTCTTGATTTTATAGAGGAAACAGGTAAAAACGTAGCTCTGCCAGAATTTGAGCTCTTAAGCATCTCAATAGCGTACTTTGCGGTGCCTTCGGTATCTACAATTATGTTCTGAGCAGCAGTTCCAAGCGCTGTCTCAATAGCGATAGAATACTCTTTATCGACTTCAATCAGTCGGGTCACAGGACCAAAAACACCCTTGATCTTTCCGCTCTCAGACTCCTTCATTACGGTCTTGACCGAATGATTAAAGCCTTCCATATTTTTTTCTAAATCTTCAAGTATCTGGATCCTGCGCTTTTTAGCCTCGATATCAAGTCTGATCTTGTCGAGCTCTTCTTTGGTCAGCGCTACCGACTCATTTCTGTTATTAAGACGAAGCATATAGCCGTTGAGAGAATTATTGTAACCTGTTATATCCTCTTCAATACTGTCAAGCAGCTTATTTACATCGCTGAATTCGGCTTCAAGTGCTGTAGCTTTTGCTTCAGTATCAGAGATCTGCTGATCTACGGTCGCAGACCTGCTTTCAATCTCGTCAATAGATGCGGTAGATGACATTAAGCTTACTCTTGAATCGGCAAGCTTCGAAGAAAGCTCGTTGAGACGAACAACCTCATTTTCTATTTGTCTTGAAATATCCTCACTTTGTAGGATCATTTCCGACAGCTCTTTTTGTGTTTCTGTGAGTGAAAGGTTCAGACTTTCTGCATCAACAGCTTTTAACGCAGCCTGCTCTCGGCGAGCTGCGATCTCAGCGGCTTTCTCATCTCGGGAATTAAGTATATCCGAAATCTCGCCTTTCAGTCGTTCTATTGTTTCATTATTATGAAGTATATCATTATTGCAAACCGAAATATCACCGCTCAGCTTAGCAATATTTTCGGTATACTGCGCAATACGCTGATGACGGTCATCGATCTCAGCAGAAAAACGCGCAAAATCTGCAGAGTTTTTCTCGGTCTGAAGATCAAACTCGGTAAGTTTTTCATCAATTTCCTTATACTGAGCCTGTGCGATTGCTATTTTTTCATCCTGAGCTTTTAAAACTGCCTTTGAGTTATTGATGATATTAAGCCACAGACCGATATCGAGCTGTTTCTTCTCGGCAGCAAGCACAAGGAACTTTTCTGCCTTTGCGCTCTGGTCCTTTAACGGTCCTATTCTCGCTTCAAGCTCCTTAAGTATATCAAGCAAACGTACAAGGTTTTCTTCAGCCGCCGCAAGCTTGCGCTCGGCGTCGGTCTTTCTGTAACGATAGCGCGAAATTCCCGATGCCTCTTCAAAAATATCGCGTCTTTCCTGAGATTTTGAGCTGATAATAGAATCGATCTTACCCTGCCCTATCATAGAGTAGCCGTCACGTCCGAGACCTGTATCCATAAAAAGCTCGTGAATATCACGAAGCCTCACAACATTTCCGTTTATAAGATATTCACTGTCATGTGAGCGGTAATAACGGCGCGTAACAGCAACACTGTCATTGTCAAAATGCAGCTCTCTGTCAGAATTATCTATATTTAAAGTAACCTCACAAAAGCCGTGGGGTTTGCGGTCGGCTGTACCGCCGAAAATAACATCCTCCATAGACTGTCCGCGAAGGTTCTTAGTGGACTGTTCACCAAGTACCCAACGCACCGCATCCGAAATATTACTTTTACCGCTGCCGTTAGGACCGACTACCGCGGTAATACCCTTTCCGAACTTTAAGACGGTCTTATCTGCGAAGGACTTAAAACCCTGGATCTGAATTGATGTGAGTATCAACCCTGATTCACTTCCCTTATTCTCATAGTGTTTTTAGTAATATCTTTATTTTGAATAAATTTTACATTTATACCAACCTTCAAAAGCTTTTCAATATTCTGTCTTTTTTGTCCTAATGCCTTTGAAATATCAGAAGGGTGAACCGAAATTTCATAAGCCCTTCCTGTTTTACACTGTCTTACGATCGTATCAAATATACTCTTTGATTCACAAAGCTCACTGAAAGCGGGATGCCACGGCCCTGCAACATATGTATCCTCTTCGATCGAGTGCAAACCTGTGCGAATTATATTAATATCCGCCTTTTTGAAAATGTTCTGAAGCTCTACACAAAGAGCAACAGTCTCTTCTAATGCCTGAGGCTTGTATTTGCCCTCGTAATATAAACTTTCAAGACGGGTGTTCTTAAGCACGATAGTCGGGTAAATTCTGACCGTATTGGGCTTAAGACGGACAATTGCCTTGGCAGTGTTTATTGCTTTTTCATTGCTGTCACCGTAAAGCCCGGTCATCATTTGCAGACCCAACTCAAAGCCGTATTCTTTAATGAGTGCAGATGCAGTTTCTACATCTTTTGCAGTATGTCCTCTGTCGTTGAGTGAAAGAACCTCATCGTCCAAGCTTTGCGCTCCAAGCTCAATAGAAGTAACCGAATAGGCCTTTAATATGCCTAATACCTCTTCGTTAATACAGTCAGGTCTTGTAGAAATTCTGATACCTTTAAAGCCGAAAGCCTTAACTTCCTTATCTGCCGCTTTTAAAAGCATAAGCATATAGTCGCGCGGGATCGCAGTAAAGCTTCCGCCGAAAAAGGCAATTTCGGTATTTTTAGGACAAAATCTTGCAGAGGAAATGGCTGTCGAAACAGCCTTTTCAATATCCTTTTCACAAGGCTGATCCGATCTGCCTGTAATATGACGCTGATTGCAAAAGCTACAATCGTTAGGACAGCCTAAATGCGGCACAAAGATTGAAATATTGGCGTGCCTCATACGTCAATGCCCATAAGAAGCAACGCCTGATGCGCAGCCTCCTGCTCAGCCTGCTTTTTGCTCTTGCCGACACCGGAGCCGATAACATTAGAATTCAGATGCACCTCAACGGTAAAGCTCTTATCGTGGTCGGGTCCTGTTTCGTCCGTAAGTATATAAACAAGACGTTCCTCGGGGTTTTTTTGAATAACCTCCTGAAGAAGGGTCTTATAATCCTTGAAAGTATCATCGTCACGACTGCGAAGCTCTTCTGTTATAAAGCGCAAAACATGCTTTTTAGCAGGCTCGAAGCCACCGTCAAGATAAATAGCGGCAAGAACTGCCTCAAAAGCATCGGCTAAAATAGACGGTCTTTCTTCTCCGTGATTATGTGCTTCCCCTTTTCCGAGATAAAGATATTTGCCCATCTGCAGCTCTCTCGAAAAACCGCACAGCGCTTTTTCGCAGACGAGCGAAGCGCGAAGCTTAGTAAGCTCGCCCTCTGGAAGCTGCTTGAAGTTTTTATAGATGTACTCCGAAACGATTATTGAGAGGACCGAGTCCCCTAAAAACTCAAGCCGTTCATTTGAACCAAAGCGGCAGTGCTCTTCATTAGCATAGGAAGAATGGGTCAATGCGTTTCTCAAAAGTTCAATATTTTTGAATTTATAATTAAGTTTATGTTCAAGCTCCGAAATCACTTGTCACTTACCTCTTCACTAAAGCAGTTTTCTATAGATGAAATTACATTATTTTCCGCAAAAAGCTTTGCCTTATATATCGCGTTTTTAAAAGTGTATGCATCCGAGTTACCGTGCGCCTTAAATACCGGCTTCTTGGTACCAAGAAGCGGTGCACCCCCCACCTCTGATGCGTTCATTTTTGCCTTTATACCGCGAAGACCGGGCTTCAGAACAAGATAGCAAAGCTTAGTTAAAATATTCTTTGTAAATACGGGCTTCAGCATTGAAAATAGGGTCGAAATAGTGCCCTCAAGCAGCTTGAGCGCAACATTGCCTGTAAATCCATCAGCGACAACGATATCGCAGACACCCATAGGCATATCTCTAGATTCAATATTTCCGATAAAGTTAATATCGGCGTCACTTAGAAGTGCATAAGCCTCTTTTTGAAGCTCGCCGCCCTTAGTGTCCTCAGTGCCAATATTGAGTAGTCCTACTGTCGGACGCTCAATTCCTTCAACCTTTTCAAGATAACGCGAAGCCATAACTGAGAACTGCTGAAGCATTTCGGGACGGCATTCAGCGTTTGCGCCGACATCGAGAAGCATATATCTTGAATCAGGTGACGGAATTAGAGTTGCTAGCGCAGGTCTTTTGATACCTTTAATACGCTTGACGATAAAGGTACCGCCTACAACGACTGCACCTGTACTGCCAGCAGAAACAAAGGCATCGGCATTTCCCTCTGCAAGCTGCTTGAAAGCAACAGCCATTGAGGATTCTTTATGAGCCTTTAAAAGCGATGTTGGCTCATCGTGCATTGAAATTACATCGGGCGCGTGAACGATATCAAGCTCTTTAAAGACAATACCATTGTCACTTATGCACTTTTCAATAGCTTCCTTATCGCCGCAAAGTACAATATGTACACCGTATTCCTTTTCAGCCATTGCGGCTCCCTTGATTATTTCAAGCGGAGCGTTATCTCCGCCGAATGCGTCAACTGCGATTCTCATAATTCACCTCAAATAATTATTATCAAACCAATCAAGTGATCTATCTGCCAGTGCTGCATATCTTTCCTGCTTGTCCCTTATTTTATTTTCAAGCTGAGGGACAATGCCGAAATTTGCGCCCATAGGCTGAAAATCCTTGACCGACTCATTACATATATACGAAAGAAGGCTGCCGATCATTGTGATTTCTGGTAATACCAAGGGCTCTTCGCCGTTTATATGCCGAACAGTGTTTATGCCTGCGACAATGCCTGATGCGGCTGACTCCATATAGCCTTCAACACCCGAAAGCTGACCTGCAAAAAATATATTAGGATATGCTTTAAGCGAGAGGTTTTTGCTAAGGAGCCTCGGGGAGTCTATAAAAGAATTGCGATGCATAACACCGTATCGCATAAATTCCGCATTTTCAAGCCCCGGTATCATTGAAAATACCCGCTTTTGTTCGCCGAACTTAAGATTTGTCTGAAAACCAACGATATTATACAGAGAACCCTCACTGTTCTCACGACGAAGCTGAACAACTGCCCACGGACGGTGACCTGTATTTGGATCAGTAAGCCCTACAGGTTTTAATGGTCCGAACCTTATAGAATCCTTGCCTCTTTTTGCAAGCACCTCAATAGGCATACAGCCTTCGTAAACAGTTATTTCCTTGTCAAACTCCTTTAATGGTGCAGACTCGGCGTTGATTAGAGCATTATGAAAGGCTTCATACTGCTCCTTATTAAAGGGACAGTTGATATAATCATCGTCTCCTTTGCCGTAGCGCGCTGCCGTAAAGGCTATAGTCATATCAATCGAATCGGCTGTGACTATAGGCGCCGCCGCATCGTAAAAGCTTAGCGTGTCAGCACCGCATAGCCGAATAATATCCTCAGCAAGTGCAGAATCGGTCAGCGGTCCCGTTGCTATCACTGTTACACCGTCGGTAGGGATTTTTTCTACAACATCATTAATAAGACTAATGTTTTTATGATTTTTTACTTTTTCTGTAATGTAAACTGAAAAATGATTTCGCTCAACAGCTAAGGCTCCGCCCGCAGGCACTCTGCAACTGTCTGCAGCTTCAAGACAAACCGAACCCAACCGCCGCATCTCTTGTTTCAAAAGTCCGGCTGCCGAGGCAGTGCGTTCAGCCTTTAAGGAATTTGAGCAAACAAGCTCAGCAAACGAATCCATATGATGTGCAGGACTTTTTTTATTAGGCTTCATCTCATACAGCTCGACCTCAACACCGCGCCGAGCTATCTGTAACGCTGCCTCACAGCCTGCAAGCCCTGCGCCGATCACCCTTACTTTACTCATTCTTAGAAGCTTCCTTCTTATATTTAACGGTTCTTGTGGGACATTCGTTATTCATACAGTATTTTTTGCCTCTAGCACCCGAAAGTATATAGCCTCCGCACTCAGGACACTTTTCTCCCGTTGGAACGCTGGGTGCCGCAAAATCACATTTAGGATATGCAGAGCATCCATAAAAAGATTTGCCGCTCTTCTTGGAAACGCGTTTTATTAACTTTTCTCCGCACTTTGGACAAGGGGTTTTTACCTCATTTTCAGGCACAGGCTTTGTGTTCTTACATTCAGGGTATCCGGGGCACGCAAGGAATTTACCGAATCTGCTGGATTTTATTACCATAGTTCTGCCGCATTTTTCGCATACGACGTCTGATTCCTCTGCGGGCACCTTAACGCGCTTACCTGTAAGTGAATCTTCAGCCTTTTTAAGAGCTTTTTCAAAATCCGAATAAAACTCACTGATAGTGTCGACCCAATTAAGCTCGCCTGCACCGATCCTATCAAGGTTTGTTTCCATCCCTGCAGTGAACTTTATGTCAACGATCTTTTTAAAGTGCTCAACTACAAGATCCGAAATCACCTTGCCGAGCGGGGTCGGCTTAAATGATTTTTTCTCCTTCTCGATATACTCACGCTGAATTACATTCGAGATTATTGAGGCATAGGTTGAGGGACGTCCGATGCCGTTATCCTCAAGAGCTTTTATAAGCGTGGGCTCGGTATAACGAAGTGGTGGCTGAGTAAAGTGCTGACTTGGTGTCAGCGACCTGACCTTCAGAACATCACCAACGTTCATCTCGGGTAACGCTGCGCTGTCCTTATTATCCTGATCCTTACCTTCTTCATACAGAACGGTAAAACCGTCAAATTTTACTGTATGCCCCGAAGCCTTAAACAGATAGTCTGCCACTTCAATATCTACCGAAACAGTATCGAGTACACAATTTGACATAAGCGAAGCAATAAAGCGTTCCCATATGAGCTTATAAAGCTTATACTGGTCTGTAGTCACGCTGTCTTTAATATCAGAAGGGGTTATGAATACGTTTGTAGGACGAATTGCTTCATGTGCGTCCTGAGCATTATTTTTTGATTTAAAGTATCTCGGAGATTTAGGCAAATACTTTTCGCCAAAATTCTTTATTATATAAGCAGCGGCTGCGCGTCTTGCTTCCTCGGAAATACGAAGAGAGTCGGTTCGCATATAGGTAATAAGACCGGTGACACCATGCCCCGAGACTTCAATACCTTCATAAAGCTGCTGAGCTACCTTCATAGTTTTAGATGCAGAAAAATTAAGCTTTCTTGAGCCTTCCTGCTGCAGTGTAGACGTAATGAAGGGTGCGGCAGGCTGTTTGTTTCTAAGAGATTTTTTGATACCGGAAACGACAAAATCGCCATTCTCTACTGCACTCAGAATAGCGTTTGCATCGGTCTCATTATTTATCTCTATTTTATCACCGTTTTTATAGCCGTAAAGAGCTGCATCAAAGGACTTTCTTGAAGCGATCAGTTTAGCATCCACAGACCAATACTCAATAGGCTTGAAGGCTTCTATTTCGCGCTCGCGGTCAACAATAAGCCTTAGAGCAACTGTTTGAACACGGCCTGCGGAAAGTCCGCTTTTTACCTTTTTCCAAAGAAACGGACTTAGCTTATAGCCGACGATTCTGTCGAGTACACGGCGAGCTTGCTGCGCATCAACGAGGTTAATATCTATTTTTCTGGGATCAGACATACCTGCTTTAACACCGGATTCGGTAATCTCATTAAAGCAGACACGGTTCGCATCATTGAAATCAAGCGCAAGCAGCTTAGCCAAATGCCACGAAATAGCCTCGCCTTCACGGTCAGGGTCGGTTGCAAGAAAGACCTGATCACTGTCAGCTGCAGCATTCTGAAGCTGCTTTATGAGGTCTTTTTTCTCAGGTATATTTACATATTGAGGTGTAAAATTATTATCTACATCAACACCGATCTTAGACTTAGGGAGATCTCTGATATGACCTTTGGACGCCATTACAGTATAATCCGACCCGAGATATTTCTTAACGCTCTTAACTTTAGTCGGCGACTCAACAATAACTAACTTCGACAATGTTATTCTCCTTATTGTTTTTTAGAATATCTGCCACCCGGAACCGCAGTGATCGCTCCAATGAGCTCCAATTCGGTCAACGCAGAAAAAATATCGCTGATAGAAAGTCCCGATTCTACGAGATCGTCTACCGTAAATAAATCAATATCTATACAATTATATACTATTTGTGCCTTTTTTGAAAGACTTTCATTAAAATTTTTAAAAATTATTTTTTCTGAGCTGTCATTTTTAACTTCAGCTTTGTCATAGGCTTTAGTTTTGTTAACAACTTCTTGGCTACTGCTAAGCGATCTGTACAGCCCCGCAAGATCAAACTCATGTGCCTTTTCAATATCGATAATATTTCCAAAAGAGCCAATATATTCAAATATTATATCATCTGCGCTGAAGACAGGAATAGCACCGTCACGTAGCAGCATATTTGAGCCTGAATATTTCTTGTCGTCAGGCTTTCCCGTTATGACAAAAACATCTCTGCCCTGCTCGGCGGCACTGCGCGCAGTAATAAGAGCACCACTCTTTTGACCTGCTTGTATAACTACAGTTCCGAGAGACAGACCTGACATAATTCTGTTGCGCTGATGAAATGCAGGCTTGCACACGGGATAATCGGGCGGATACTCAGATATAATACAGCCGTTTTCAGATATCTTTTTTCTGAGCTGTGCGTTTTTCATAAGATAGGGATAATTAATTCCACAGCCAAGCAGTACAACTGTCTTATTGCCGGAATCAAGGCATCCTTTGTGTGCAGCAGTGTCAATGCCTATCGCACCTCCGCTGACTACTAGAACATTAGCCAGTGAAAGCCTTGCAGAAAGCGACCAAGCCGCCTTGTAGCTGTAATCATCGGCATCTCTTGTTCCGACAACACAAACTGTCGGTATACTGTCAAAATCAGGAAGCTCACCCTTGTAATAAAGACAAGCGGGCGGATCGGGTATATTCCTCAGACGCTCAGGATAGCGTATATCGTCATATGCGAGCACTGAAATACCTGAGTTTTTGCAGCATTTTATGATAGTTTCTACATTTTCTAACGACTTATTTGCTAGACCTCTAGCCTCAAAAAGCGAAATCTCACATTTTGCCTTTATGTCTTTAATATCTGCATAGTAAATATTTTCTGCTGTACCGAACTTTTGTAGCAGATATTTAACTTTTGCAGACGCAAAGCCCAATGCTCCCGAAAGCCATATCCAATATTTTAACTGTGACATGACATCTCCCACATTACGATCGCAGCCGCCGTTGCAGCATTAAGCGACTCAGCCTTGCCTGTCATCGGGATAGTAATTCTGTTTTTGCACGCCAAAACCACAGCTTCGGTCAGTCCGTTAGCCTCATTGCCGATAAGCGCAATGCTGCCTCTTTTGAACTCGGCAGACCTAATACTGTCCGCAGATCGGTCAACTACCGTTGCATAGGTATCTAGGCCGCAGTCTGCTATAAAGCTGTTAAACTGAGATATCACAGTTACAGGTATTCTCAGAAGAGCGCCCATAGACGCGCGAAGCGCCTTTGGGTTATAAGGATCACATCCACCCTCGGACACTAAAATTCCGTCAAAATTAAAAGCCTCTGCACTTCGCGCAATCGCTCCAAGATTTGATGGATCCGAAATATTTTCAAGCGCGATATACAATCCGTTGGGATTAATTAAAAATTCCTCGCCGCTTCTAATCTTGCATATACATAAAAATCCCTGAGGATTAACGGTATCAGATATTTTTGAAATAATATGATCTGGCACTATACAGCATCTTTTAGCTTTCTCACTTAAAAATATCGCATCTTGCTGAAATTTATCAAAAGCGCTTTCTCCAACGATCAGATGCTCGATAGGAAAACCGTTTAAAGCGGCATCTTTGCAGAGTCTCAGACCGTCAAGCACAAACAGACCTTCCTCACGTCTGTATTTAGCGGCCGATAAAAGCTTTGAGGCAGTTTTAATTACTGCATTGTCTTTACTTGTAATTCTTTCAAAACAGCTCATGATCTATCCTTTATAAAAATATGACCGAGGACATATAATGACCCCGGTCTTTTGAATTATTTATCTAATGCTTTCTGAGCAGCCTTTGCAAGAGTTGCAAAGCCTGCAGCATCATTAACAGCCAGCTCAGCGAGCATCTTGCGGTTCATAGCAACGCCTGCCTTCTTGAGACCGTTCATGAAGGTTGAATAATTCATTCCGTTCATTTTAGCAGCAGCGGAAATTCTGGTGATCCAAAGACGACGGAAATCTCTCTTCTTAAGTCTACGGCCAACATAGGCATAGTTGCCCGACTTCATTACAGCTTCTTTAGCTGTCTTAAAAAGCTTGGACTTGGCGCCAAAATAGCCCTTGGCAAGCTTTAATGTCTTGTTTCTTCTTTTGCGTGTAGCTAACGCACCTTTAATACGTGCCATCTATATATCCTCCGTTATTCTTATAATTTATTTGTAAGGGATAAGCTTCTTGAGTGTAGCTACATTAGTAGTATCAGCTACAACAGTCTTACGAAGATTTCTCTTACGCTTTGTGGTCTTCTTGTTAAGAATGTGTGACTTGTAGGCATGGGCACGCTTAACCTGACCGGTCTTGGTGAGCTTAAAGCGCTTTTTTGCACCGCTGTGAGTTTTAATTTTCGGCATTTTAAATCCTCCTAAAGAATTATTTAAATTATTTGTTTGACTTAGGTGCCATAAACATAAGCATATTTCTGCTTTCCATCTTGGCAGGCTTTTCAACAACAGCATATTCCTGACAATACTCAGCAAATCTTTTCATAATCTCGAGGCCGATCTCAGGATGTCCGAGCTCTCTGCCCCTGAATCTTATGGAAACCTTGAGTTTGTTGCCTGACTTTAAAAACTGAATAGCATGGTTACCCTTTGTTTCAAAATCGTGCTTATCGATGCTGAGTCCGAGACGAATCTCTTTAGTTTCGATTACCTTTTGATTTTTCCTAGCTTCCTTCTCACGCTTTGCTATTTCAAAACGATACTTGCCGTAATCCATGATCTTGCAAACGGGCGGATTTGCATTTGGAGAAACCGCAACTAAATCTAGATCCTTCGCATAGGCAGCTTCAATTGCATCCTTTATAGGAAGAACACCCAGCTGCGAGCCATCTGAATCGATAACGCGGACCTCTTTGAAAGTAATCTGTTCATTGATAGGGATATCTTTGACGCTGATAAGTAACACCTCCGTAAGTCATAACAAAAGCGGACGGCATAATACCGTCCGCGCAATATAAGAAATAACACTGCTAGTGCCAAAATCTTATTGACCCTTTTAGTGAACCTGAGGGTGAGAACGGTAAATGCTCTACTTTGTTGTCTAATATATTATACACCTGAATTTCAAAAAGTCAAGTAATTTTTTATTCAATTATCAATTCCTTTATTGAACGAAGCTGATAATCAATATTTTTAAGAAGCTTAGGATTTTTTTGGGCAATTACCATACCTTTGGAAACGCTATGTGCAGGATCTGTAGCCTGAATGATCTTTGTACCGATAAATTCTTCCATAAATGCAGCCATTCCGTTAATAAGACTTCCGCCGCCTGTAAGATATATGCCGCTATCCATAATATCTGCAACAATATCAGGGTCAGTGCGCTCCAAAACCTTTCGGACCGAGTTGCATATCTGCAGTGCTGTGTCATAAACATTATCGTATATTTCCCTTGAGGTAATCTCAAACGCCTCGGGAAGTCCTGTACGCAGATTTCTTCCCTTTGCGATCATCGTGATCTCAACATCACGCTTAACGACAGAGCCGATCTGCTTTTTTATCTGTTCGGCGGTCAGCTCACCTATCGCTATATTATAGGCACGACGAATATATTTCACGATAGCGTCATCAAAATCAAAGGAAGCAACATTATAAGAACCACACTGAACTATTCCACCGAGAGAGATCGTAGCAATATCAGTAGTTCCTGCACCGATATCCACGACCATACTACCCTTGGGAGAATTAAAATCAATTCCAAGTCCGATAGCGGCAGCAAGCGGACTTTCAATTACGGTTACATTCCGTCCTCCGCTGTCGACAATAACATCTGCCAGCGAGTGGTGCTGAAGCTCGGTAAGTCCCGTAGGTAAACAGGCCATTACACTCGGACGAATTATCTTACTGCCAAATGCGCGCTTAATATACTCACTAAGCATGGCAAGGGTTATATCATAGTCGGCAATAACACCGTGCTCTATAGGTCTTACACAGGTTAAAGCCTCCGGCGTTCTACCGAGGGAGGACTTCGCCATATCTCCAAAATAGACAGGATTATAGCTTTCTGATTCGACCGTAACAATGCTGGGTTGCTCAAGAACGATTCTGATTCCCTCAGATATAACGGTTTTGTATGAGCCGAGGTCTATGCTGATTTGAGTTGCCATAAATAATCACCACCAATAGTATATCATAAAGCCAAAGACGAAGGTCTTTGCAAGGAGAAAGCCTTGTCGTATCACAACACGGCAGTATTATATCACAGAATCAATATGATTTCAACGCTCGCTTTACCGGTTTCCTACTACAGCGGTAACACAGTAAACCGACTTTGCGCCAGCAATTTTAAGAATGCGCGCACATTCATCAATAGTAGCTCCGCTTGTCTTAATATCATCAACAAGAAGAATGTTTTTGGCTCTGCAATCAATTTTAGCCTTATATGCATTATGTACGTTTTCAAAACGGTTTTCAAAGCCAAGTTTATGCTGCGTGCTTCTTGGCTTATCGGTCGAAATCAGCGCGTCGACTACTCTTAAATTCAAATTAGCTGATAATTCTTTAGTTAATAACCTACAGTGTTCAAATTTTTGTTTTTTCTTTGAGCTACAGACAAACGTAATAAAATCGAATTTAATATCTTTATAATATTTTTGTACAGCGTGTGCCATATGTTTAGCATAAAATTCAGCAATTCTTCTCTGACGGAAGAATTTGTAAGAATAAATCCCCTGCTTTGCGGCGCCCTCGTTAAAGAATGGAGAAATTACTCCGTCGAAATGATAAATAAAACGGTCACATTCGCATTTTTCAGTTGCCACACCGCAGCCTATGCATCGCTTGACATCCGGTACCGTAAGCTTGTGTTGACAATTCAAACAAAGATAACTTTCAGGAGTGATAATTTCGTCGCACAGAAAACACCGCGGTGGGAATAATGCATTAACAAAAGCATTAATTATCTTATTCTTCATAGCCCTCAAGCATATATCTGAGCCCTGAATATCTGAGCGTCTTTCGGTTATTTTCTATCATTTGTGTTAAGACTCCCTCGCTGCCTACAAACACAAGCATCTTTTTTGCTCTTGTAATAGCAGTATAAATAAGGTTTCGGTACCTAAGCGGCTGAGGAGTATCACATATCGGAATAATGACACAATCAAACTCAGAGCCCTGGCTTTTGTGAACGGTAATTGCATAAGCAAGCTCAAGCATATCAAGATCTTCTTCAAAATACGTGGCAGTCTTATCATCAAACCGTACCGACAGTGCTCTGCTTTTAACATCGACATCAACTATTCTTCCGATATCTCCGTTAAATACTCCTGTTCCGGATTCTCCGTCGTCTGAGGTCCAGATAATATCATAATCATTCTTTGTCTGCATTACCTTATCGCCTTGCCTGAACGATACACCTTTATAAAATATCTGCTTCATATTTTTATTTAATGGGTTTAGCGCCTCCTGAAGCAAAAGATTGAGATTATAAGATCCACAGGAAAGCTTTTTGGAAGGACAAAGTACCTGAATATCATCAACGGCTGAAAAGTCGTATGCATTCGGAAGTCTGCTTGCTGTAAGGTCAACAACCGTTTCTGCTGCTGCACTTGGATTGTAATTCTTTATAAAGAAAAAATCAGACGAATCATTACTAAGGCTCGGAACAACTCCTGAAATGACCTTGTGAGCATTTGAAATTATCGCACTTGAGTCGGACTGTCTGAAAATTTTATCCAGCTTTACTGCAGATATAATGCCGCTGTCGAGAATATCACCGAGGACATTACCAGCACCAACACTGGGCAGCTGATCCGAATCGCCGATTAATATTATTCTTGAGGTTGTTCTGCAGGCCTCGAGAAGTGCCTTGAAAAGCAGTGCATCTACCATCGACATTTCATCGATTATAATTACATCCTCATCAAGCGGACGTTTTTTGTTACGCGCGAAGGTCTGCTTGCCTCCCCCTGTCCATTCAACTTCTAACAGACGGTGAAGTGTTTTTGCCTCATAACCTGTAAGCTCGGTTATGCGTTTAGCCGCTCTTCCTGTCGGAGCCGCAAGCGCAATACTATGCTTCCTGCCTTCAAAAATTCCAATAAGCACATTCAGCGTAGTTGTCTTTCCTGTTCCAGGACCGCCTGTGAGAACAAAAACATTATTATTTAAAGCGCAGTTTACAGACTCGATCTGCTTTTGGTCAAATTTAAAGCCTAATTTTCGCTCTATAAGCTCGATTTCAAATTCAGAAAGGCTGTTAAGAGGCACATTACAGTCTGCATATGCGTTAAGCTTTGCGGCAATATACTCTTCAGCGGCATAATATTGGCTTAGAAAAACAAATTGCTCTCCGTTATATATACGCACAGCGATCTGCATACGGTCGCACATTAATTTTACAGAGTCCATAATCAAAACAGAATTAATTGAAAGTAGCTTTTCGCAAACATTAAGCAGCTTTGTAAGCGGCAGGCAAGTATGTCCGTTTGAAAGATTTTTACGAAGTACATATTCGATACCTGCACTTACCCTACCGTCACTGTCGATTGGCAGACCGAGTTTTTCGGAAATTTCCTCTGCTCTCTCAAAAGAAAAGCCTATTTCCTCACAGCATAGGATATGCGGATTTTCACGTATAAGATCAACACTGTTAATGCCTAAAACCTTAAAAATATCTGCTGCTTCAACAGGAGTTATATTAAATTCGGCCAAAGACAGCATAATATCCCTTACGCCAAACTGCTTTTTATACTCCTCGCAGATACTCATCGCTTTATCTGCGCTGATTCCCTTAATATGAGTCAGCTCGATCGGATAATTTTCGATTACATCCAGAGTTTTATCCTTAAATCTCTCAACTATCTTCATAGCAGTAGCCGGACCGATTCCTTTAATTGCACCGCTCGATATAAATTTTAAGATCTGAAGCTGTGTTTTAGGTGCAGAGATGCTAATAACATCTACATTGAACTGTTCACCGTACACAGGATGATTTGAGTATTCACCCGTTACCGTGACAGTGTCACCCTCATTTACAGCAGGAAGAATTCCAACGCAGGTAACTTCTTCCCTACCGACTTTTATCTTAAAGACCGTATATCCGTTTTCGCGGTTTTTATATGTAATTTTTTCAACCGTTCCCTTCAATTCCTTGCTTATCATTTAACACTCCTAAGTGTAAAAAATCATCTGTCAATATATTTTTATCGATAAATACTATTCCTTTGCTTGAAAACTCTTCCCTCAGCTCGGAATTGGTATCAGTATCGGTAACAACTACCACCGTGTCAGCAAAATCATTGCCATACCACTTTTGCTTCTCGCATAATTGAGTGAGCGACAAATAGTCCGACACACCATTTAAATATGTAATATAGATTCCCTTAGTCTTGTTCTTCGGCTTTAAAATCAGCATCCACGCGCTATGCAACAGGTCACATAAGCCAATGAGCATAAGTCCCGCCATCAAAAAGTACACAATAATTTCAAACATTCTATCACCTCATCACATTATATGTGAGTGAAGCAATTATGCTAAAATTTAAGGGATTTCTTTAAAGAAACCCCTCGAAAGCCGTACAGCTATTCAGATTTGACCGTTACGTTGCTTGTACCGACAGCCCAAACACCGTTATGGTTTGAGGTAAAGGCGACAACAACAGAATCTCCCGCTACCTTGCCCGCAAGATCAACGGTTGCAGTAACATTCGATGCCTTAAAGGTACTGGCAATGCTCTTGGGCACACAGAATGTAACATTTCGGACGGTAGCTCGGTCAATAGTTAGACCTGAAGGAGCATTGATGACCTGAATATCGATTGAAGAAATAGTTTTCTCTCTGTATCCGGATAAATCAAACTCCAAAGTTACGGTATCTATATTATCGATAGGCTGAATGTTTTCTGAAGACAATGCCAATCCAACCTCGAATTTTTTGTTTTTAAGCGATATTTCGCTGAAATCAATCGGCTCAAGCTCAACTGCCGTTAAAGCATTTATAACGTCAGGCGCACCCTTGACATCTATCTTGGTAATAGCTTCACCCGATTCAAGCGTTATAGTGTACTTAAGATCGGGAGCATTTGACGGCTTATTAATAAACGACGGAATCAAATTGAAGGTGGCGCGTTTATTAACGACTACAGTTACATCAACGGTCTCAGCAGATATGGTAAAGGGCGACGGATCCAACTCATTCCCGTTAGCGTCATAAAGCTTTATCCTGCCAACAAATGTTTTTGTCGAGGTCAAAGCTATCTCATCTTCAACAACTGCCCTAACCTCAGCTATTCTAATAAATTCAGATTCAGGACCCTTGATATGAATCTTTTCTTCGAGTACTTCCGGCTTCTCACAAATCAAATCAGGGTCAGCTGAAAGATCTACTGTAACATTAGGAGCACTGACTACGACTTCCTTGTACTCATCTCTTCTCTTATCTACAACGATAGAGACTGTTGCGGGATTGATCGAAATAATATCATAATCAGTCTTGCCGCTTATTTTTCGCGCAATAAGCGTTACAGTATAGCTGCCTGTAGTTTCTATACTTGAAAGATCGGCTGTAACTAAAATATCATCAGATTTCAAAGAGCTGACAACATAGCTGGGACCCTTAACGGTTACCGATACTGTTTCACCGACATTTTTGGAAACAATATCCATATCAAGCTTTTCAAGATTTGTACCTGTAGCACTGATAGACACAGGAACACTGTTAAAAGTGATCTCCCTTTCGGGATTTTGGTCGATAACAATAATAAGCCAAAATATAAAAGCCACGACGACAGAAAATGAAACGGCAAATTTTTTATTTGAGAAAAGTGTTTTTATCGAAAAATTTTTAAGCCACTTCATATCTTATCGCCTCACTTTTTTTTGAAAATTTTTACAGACCTGTCTATAACCTCGCCTATGCGGTTTTTGGATTTATTTTCAGAGCTAATAAGTTCTCTTGTAAGCTCTTCCCTGAGTGTGATCTGATTATAGTCACGCTTGATAGATCCGTTTATTGCAACTGATATCGTACCTGTTTCCTCTGAGACAACGACCACAACTGCATCAGAATTCTCGCTCATACCTATTGCTGCCCTGTGACGTGTACCAAGCTGGGAATTAAGGTCATTGTTTACAGTAAGCGGAAGTATACAGCCCGCCGCCAAAATATTTCCCTCTCGAATAAGCATAGCACCGTCATGCAGCGGGGATTTTGGGAAAAATATATTTCCGATCATCTCGGGTGAAGATTCGCCATTTATTACCGTACCTGTATTAGCAATATCGCCCAGCTTCGTATCTCTTTCAAAAACGATCAAAGCACCGATCTTCTTATCAGACATAGTAACGACCGCTTTGCAAACGGTAGCAATACAACTGTTTATTTTATCTTCACTGTCAGCGGCAAACTGACCCTTTGCAATAGCGCCGAGATTGCTCCTGCCCACCTTTTCAAGAGCACGCCGAAGCTCAGGCTGAAAAACTACAACGATAGCAATTAGAGCATAATCAAAAAGTTTCGCAAGGAGCCATTTCAGACTCACAAGCTCAAACAGATTAGCAAGGGCTGAAACCACTAAAAGTATTGCAATTCCTTTGATCAGCTGACCCGCACGGCTCTCTCTTAAAAAGTCAACCGCTTTATATACGACAAAAGCAACAATAATGATGTCAAGGATGTCGAAAAAGCGGATATTGGCGACAGCAAAAATTATCTGATTAAACAGAGAATATATTGAATCAAAGAAATTAAGCATTGCCTCTTTCACAAAATCAACCCCTTGCACATTTTTATTATATTTTAGCATAAACAGCCAAGGTATTCAATAACTATTTTTAAATTTTTTTAGCAAAAAAGCAACTTTTTCAATTTCATTACCGCTGTTATAAACAGAAGTGGATGCTCGCACAGTTCCCCTATTTAATGTTCCAAGCGTCTTGTGAGCGAACGGCGCACAGTGAAGCCCTCCCCTCACTGCAACATTATTTCTGGCGAGGTACTGTGCTGTCTCTTCAGCTGAGTGACCCTGAATGTTAAATGATAACACAGCAACATACTCATTGTTCAGAGGATCGTCTGTATAAAGCTCTGCATTAATTTTCTTCAACTCTTCGTAAAGCATATGCAGCAGCTTTTTTTCGGCAATATGCGCATTATTTTTCATTAGCTTATCCGCAAAGTCAACTCCGGCGCTTACTCCGCATATCCCCGGAACATTGAGCGTTCCGCTCTCAACACGCTCTGGTAAAGAATCAGGTTGCTCATAGCTTAGTGAGTTAACTCCAGTACCGCCCTTTATCAACACATTGTTTATCGGTTTTTCTGCAATTAATACACCAACACCCATCGGTGAATACAGCCCCTTATGGGGAGCAATGCAAAGGTAGTCTATATTCATAGCCTTCATATCTATCTTTAAGTGTCCTGCTGACTGCGCAGCATCTACGCCAAACAGTATACCGCTGTCTTTACAAAGTTCTCCAATCCTATTTATAGGAATGATAGTGCCTGTTACATTCGAGGCATGTGTTGTAAAGATCATCTTTGTATTTTTTCTTATCTTTTTTTCAAATTCACTTATACATTTATCTGGGTCTCTGACACTCACATCTGCAATATCATATGAAATTCCCCTGTTTTGAGCCATATAAACAAGAGGTCTAGTGACAGCGTTATGCTCCAGAGAAGATATTATTACGTGATCACCGGGATTCAGACAGCCGTATAAGACAGTGTTCACCGAAGCAGTACAATTTGCTGAAAAGCAAACTGAATTCTCGGTTTCACAGCCCAAAAAACCACATAGCTTCTCTCTTGCAGAAAAAACTTTTGTAGCGGCTTCAAGCGAGCCTCTATGCCCGCCTCTGCCCGGATTAGATGACAGATTTCGTAAAGCATAATTTACTGCATTAATGACACTGTTCGGTTTTACTCCTGAAGTTGCTGCGTTGTCTAAATATATCAATTAATCACCTCCAAAATAAAACACAGGACTTTTGATCCTGTGCGTTTTAAATTACCGGCGCTATATCCAGCACCTTTATATCATGGTCTTTTAATATGCGCACGGCCTCGTTAATATCACCATAAACAGCTATGCCGTAACCGCAGCCGTATCGATTACTGCCCGATAGATTTCTTTCTACCGATGCCCTGAACGAATGCTTACGGAGTAGATCTCGTCCGCGAATGGCATAAGTGATCGTGCCGGTGATAATGATATTGCCTTTCAAAATACCAACTCCGATACAGAATATGCTGTGTTTTGCATTACAATACATTTTATGAAGACTTCCGTAATAATGACATACAAAAAATTTAAGCCAACCTTGCGGTTGGCTCAAAGCTCAAATCAAAGTATTTAACAATGAAACGGCGTGATGTTCTTAAGCCTTAAAGAATGCAACTGCAACCGCTCCCGGTCCTGCGTGAGTACCGACAACACTGCCAACGATCGTTGTATCAAGCTTTTGAACATTGTTCTGCCACAGATGTGCACTGTCCTCGATGTATTTTTGCAAAAGCGCATCAGAAAGACCTGTATATCCCAGAAGTATAGGACGGTTAAAATTAACACCGCCCGTTTCTTGAATTTCAGTAACAAGGCGGTTATTAGCTTGCTTTGATCCTCTTGCTGTGCCCAGCATCTTAATTTCGCCGTCTTCTACGCTGATAACAGGCTTAATTGACAGAAGACCACCTGCGAATGCAACGGTTTTAGAAATTCTTCCGCCTTTCTTAAGATACTCAAGCGTATCTACTAAAGCTACAAGTCTTATGTCCTCTCTTGCAAGCTCAAGCTCTTTAGCAATATCCTCAGCAGTCATTCCTGCATCAACAAGTCTGAGCGCATAGTCCACAAGTATTCCTGATGCTATAGCGACAGTTTTACTGTCAACAACATAAATATTATCATAATCTTCTGCGGCAATAATCGCACTCTGATAAGTTCCTGAAAGCTTCGACGCCACCGTAATTACCACAGCGCTGTCGCCGTTTTGCTTAACCTGACGGTAAACCTGTTCAAAATTATCTGGAGTTGCCTGACTTGTGGTAGGAAGAACGTCGCTTTCAACAAGCTTTTCATAAAATTTCTTATGTGTTATTGTTACACCGTCAATAAATTCCTCATCGCCAAATCTGATAGTAAGCGGAACAATGGTAACTCTTTCTTTTACAGATTCTATAAGATCAGCAGTAGAATCTACTATAATTTTTACTGACATAATACTTTCTCCTTATTTTGCTTCGGGTATACCCTCTTTAGCTATTATCTGCAATTTTTTTAAAATAAGCTCAAGAGATCTGTAAAGAATTTTTCTATCCTCATCTGATATTTGTCCACCCGTTGCGCTGACTGCTGCGCTTGCTCTGTCACACACAAAGCGAGCCGCCTTTTTACCCTCATCAGTAAGTTTTAATTTCGCTTTATATGATGAGTTTACTCTCATCTCGCGGAATATCAGTCCTTTTTCTTCCATTTCTCCTGTTATTCTGGAAATAGCGGCTTTGTCACGGTCACACACCTCACAAAGCTCAGCTGCTGTAAGCCCCTCAGGAAAACGGTTAAGTGTAACCAGATACTGAGCAAAAGCGCCGCGGTATCCGTATGCCTCCATTTCCTCTCTCTCAATCTTTTGAATATGGCGGCAAATTGCCGAAACCGCAAAAGAAAACTGCTCAAATCTCTCTACCATTGTTACACCTCTAATTTTGTTGACTTGTCAACTTCTTTTGAGTTTATTATACCACATACAAAACAATTTGTCAATATGTGGTATAATTTCCGCTTATTTAAACTCTTCCATATTTCCGTTATAAAGCATCGTTCTGACAACGGTTCCGTACGGAAGCTTTATGTGTTCAGTTTTTTCAAACGCTTCCAAAAGCAGTTTTGGATTAAGATTATTACTGCCGCCCGCCGCAAGAACCAAAGTGACCTTATTTTCGCACACCTCAAAGCTTTTAATATTTGGCGCAAGGTCGACTGTATTCATCTTGCCCTTTTTGCTCTTCTTTTCGGTAAGTATTTGGGGTAATGACAAAAATAGCTTTAGCTTGCGGGACACATCAGCATCAAGAATATCGTATGATATCTCGTATTCAGCATACGCAATCTGACCGACCTTCATCAAAGGCTCTCCGATACCGAAAAGCTCAATACCCTCAGGCATAACGCTTTTGAGCTTATCTAAAGCCTGTCCAAGCGGATACGAGTCGTCATCGAGCCGTAGGTCCATAACATCATATCTGCTTTCAAAGCCGAGTGACAGCGGAAGTGCAAAGGTGACGTAGGGATGAGGGTTAAATCCCTCGGAATACCACACGGGAATACCTGACATTCTTATCATTCTTATCATAAAACGTTGCAGGTCAAGATGTGAAATGAATTTCATTCTTCCAAGTTTTTTAAAGTATATTCTAACGTCCTTCAAAGCAAACACCCTCTCCGAAGCAGGCAGCGCCGCAAGCAGCGCACTCCTGTCTGCAATTTTTAGTGGTCTCAGCATTTTTAGCCTTGATGTTTTCATTTACGAAGAACTTCTTTGAAACTCCGTAATCAAGATGATCCCAAGGAAGCACCTCATCATAATCTCTGGTGCGGTTAACGTAGAAATCATATGATATTCCACACTCACTAAAGACCTCAAGCCACTTATTATAGTCAAAGCACTCGTCCCAGCCGTCAAAGTGAAGTCCTTTTTTATATGCTGCCTCAAGCACGGAACACAGTCTGCGGTCGCCGCGTGCAAAGACGCCTTCGAGCATACTTGTGTAAGCCTCGTGCCAGCTAAGCGTTATCTTTTTAGATCTGATGCAGGAAAGCAGGTGCTTCTGCCTTCTCTCTATCTCTAAAAGGTCGATCTGAGGCTCAAACTGAAACGGTGTAAAAGGCTTTGGAACAAAGGTCGCGCAGCTGATAGACACGCTGACAGGCTTACCCTTTTTTCTATCAGGATTACTGTAATAAAGATCCACTACCTGCTGTGCAAGGTCTGCAATGCCGCGAAGATCATCATCGGTCTCAGTTGGAAGTCCCATCATAAAATATAGCTTAACAGCATTGTAGCCCGATTCAAAAGCCATCTTACAGGTTGACATAATGTCATCTTCCGTTATATTCTTATTTATCACGTCACGGAGCCTTTGTGTACCTGCTTCTGGCGCAAAGGTAAGACTGCTCTTTCTGACCGACTGTACTTTTTCAAGTAACTCTTTAGGGAAATTATCAATACGAAGAGATGGTAGTGAAAGGCTTACTTTGCAGTCCTCACTCCAACCCAGCATTTTGGTCAGAAGAGTCTCAATCTCTCTATAGTCACTTGTTGAAAGCGAAGAAAGAGACACTTCATCATAGCCCGAGGAGTCGCAGATTGCCTTAGCCTGAGCGTTTGCGACCTCGGCAGATTTCTCTCTTACAGGTCTATAAAGATAGCCCGCCTGACAAAATCTGCAGCCACGAATACACCCGCGAAAAATTTCCTCAACGGCACGATCGTGAACTATCTCGATAAAAGGTACAACAAACTTATCGGGATAATAAACCGAATCCAGATCCTTAATAATGCGCTTTTTTACCGACCGAGGAGCACCGTTTTGGGGTGTTACCGACTTTATTGTGTTATCAGCATTATACTCAACCTCGTAAAGCGAAGGAACATAAACACCCTCTATCTGGGACGCTTTTAATAAAAACTCCGCTTTAGTTAACTTCTCTCTTCTGCACTCTTTGTACAGATCTATGACCTCAAGATCGACCTCTTCACCCTCACCAAGAAAGAATATGTCGATAAAATCCGCCAAAGGCTCGGGATTAGAAGCGCAGGGACCGCCCGCTACAACTACGGGGTAGTCCCAACTGTTACGTTCTTCCGATCTAAGCGGAATATCCGCAAGGTCAAGCATACTTAAAACATTAGTATAGCTAAGCTCGTACTGAAGCGTAAAACCAACAAAATCAAAATCTTTTATAGGGTCTCGGCTTTCAAGAGCGAAAAGCGGGATATCATTTTCGCGCATAACCTTTTCAAAGTCTATCCAAGGTGCAAAAACTCTCTCACACCAAATATCGTCACGGGAATTAAACTGTGAATACAGAATCTTCATACCGAGATGGGACATACCTATCTCGTATGTATCAGGAAAGCAAAAAGCAAATCTCACATCGACCTTTGACTTGTCCTTAATTACGCTATTAAGTTCTCCGCCCGAATATCTGCCGGGTTTTTGCACCGACATTATTAGTTCTTCAAATCTTTTATTATCCATATTTTCACCATTTAAATAAAATCATATTTATATTATGATACATTAATCAACTCTTTCTTTCAACACCTTTTTTGAAAAATATTGTTGAAATTATGTATAGAGAAAATATTAGCGCTGAGTAGTTTTCAATACCGATTAATAAAAGATAAATAAATATCAGAGCAAAAGCCGCTGATGCGACTACCGTCAGCACGGTCATTAACCTATCTGCAGTGCAGGTACTAAAAAGCTTTGAAAATAATATGTGAGCTATTCTTCCGCCGTCAAGTCCGCTTATGGGCAGCATATTATAGACGAACAGTAACAGACTGAGCGCTGAAAAATCATTGTTAAATATAAAGTAACAAATTAAGTTTGCGATTGGACCCGATGCGAGTATAATAATATCTTCCACTGGTGTTTTCACCGATTTATCTACTATGTTTATACCGCCGGGGATCAGCTTTACAGCGCTTGGCTTTGCCTTGACAAAATACATTGCAAACAGATGCGCCGCCTCATGAATCGCTGAAGCTGAAAAAAACAAAAAAATATTTCCCGTTTTATCTGTTGCAACTATCAAAGCTAATACTGCTGTAAACAAAAATGATATTTCAAACTCAATACCGAAAAGCTTGAACTTCACTCTATTCGCCGTCCAAAACAAGAGACAGCGATATCTCAGTATTCATATATTCGTCATAAATTTCTTTAAGTTCTGAGAATAATTCGTTATCAAAATATCTGAGTACTGTTGCAAGCACCAGAACGATAATAACAAAAGCCATTTGTAAAACAATTATTTTAGTATATCGCCGAATAAAAATTCTATTGTTCATCACTTACACCTCTAATTTAAAATATTGCAGTATCCGATAATTTATGATAAAGTAATAATAATAAGAAGTAAGGAGTTATTATGCCTTTTTTACCTATAACCCGAAAAGAAATGGAAAGCCGTGGAATATCACAGGCTGACGTAATAATTGTGACAGGCGACGCTTATGTTGACCACCCGAGCTTCGGCACTGCAATAATATCAAGAGTTCTCGAGTCTGCAGGCTATTCGGTGTGTATCATATCTCAGCCCAAGACCGACGCCGACTATAAAGAATTCGGAAAACCGCGTTTGGCTTTCTTTGTTAATGCAGGAAATATAGACTCTATGGTTGCTCATTATACCGCCGCTAAGAAACGCCGCAGTGACGACGCATATACCGCGGGTGGAGCTTCAGGTGCACGACCTGACCGAGCTACTATCGTATACTGCAAAAAGATCCGTCAGCTTTTCGGCGATATCCCGATA
This sequence comes from Acutalibacteraceae bacterium, assembly GCA_045591645.1. Lineage (GTDB taxonomy): Bacteria > Bacillota > Clostridia > Oscillospirales > Acutalibacteraceae > SFWF01. The sequence goes on from JAZNTG010000079.1 coordinate 45,610, forward strand.
GCAATCGGCGGACTTGAGGCCTCGCTTCGTCGCTTTGCTCACTACGATTATTGGGAAGACTCTGTCAGACCGTCAATTTTGATCGATAGCGACGCAGATCTGCTTATGTTCGGTATGGGCGAAAAACACGCAGTCGAGATAGCAGACCGATTAAATTTAGGCGAAGATATAAAAACAATGACCGACATACTCGGCACCTGCTACAAGGTCGAAACAAAGAACTACGAGTGGAAGCCGTCAAGCGAATGTCCGTCCTTTGAGCTGGTCAAAGAGCCTACCGAAAGCGGAAAAAAGCAATATGCTATTGCAACAAAAATTCAGCAACGAGAGCAGGATGCCGTTCGCGGCAAGCCGATAATCCAAAAGCACGGAAAATACATCGTTGTACAGAATCCGCCTATGCCTCCCCTTTCTACTGAGGAGCTCGACGCTATTTATGAGCTTCCGTTTATGAGGGATTATCACCCATCCTACAAAGCACTCGGCGGTGTACCCGGTATTGAGGAAGTAAAATTTTCACTCACTCATAACCGCGGCTGCTTCGGAGCCTGTAACTTCTGCTCTATCGCATATCATCAAGGCAGACAGGTCGCTGTACGCAGTCACGAATCGGTTTTAAAGGAAGCGAAGCTTCTAACTACCCTGCCCGACTTTAAAGGCTACATTCACGATGTTGGCGGACCTACTGCAAATTTCCGCGCACCGTCCTGCCAAAAACAGCTGACTCACGGCGTATGTGCTGACAGAAAATGCTTGGCACCGAAAATTTGCCCAAATATTGAAGTAGATCACTCAGATTATCTTGAGCTTTTACGTGAAATTCGTAGGATCCCTAAAATCAAGAAGGTGTTTATCCGTTCAGGAATACGTTTTGATTATCTAATTGCAGATAGTAATGATGAGTTTTTTAAAGAGCTTGTTCGTCATCACGTGAGCGGACAGTTGAAGGTTGCACCCGAGCATTGTTCAGCCGCCGTACTCTCTGCTATGGGCAAGCCTGAGATAGAGACTTATTTAAAATTTAAAAAGCGATTTTACGAGCTTACAAAGAGCGAGGGCAAGGAACAGTTTTTAGTACCCTATCTTATGTCCTCACACCCAGGCAGCACTATGAAGGATGCTATTGAACTGTCCGTATTCCTCAAAAAGGAGGGTATGAGGCCGGAGCAGGTGCAGGACTTCTACCCCACCCCCGGAACTGTTTCCACCTGTATGTATTATACAGGGTATGACCCAATGACTATGAAGCCTATCTATACCGCAAGAACGCCTCAGGAAAAAGCTCAGCAACGTGCGCTTTTGCAGTATTTTAAGCCCGAAAACCGTGAAATAGTTTTGAAAGCGCTAAGACAGTACGGCAGAACTGATCTGATAGGTACCGGAAAAGACTGTCTGATCGCTGACAACCGACCTTCCAATATTCAGGGAAGAAATTCCGCTCCGAAAAGAAAGACTATCCGCAATACTCAGCAAAAGAAAAAGAAAAAGTAATTAAATCTAAGCTTTGTATCATAGTAATTCTGTATAGGCTGATAAGAGGTGTTATAATTGAAGATAAAATTCATTGGAGCGACCCATGAGGTAACCGGAAGCTGCACACTTTTGGAGGTAAACAACAAATATTATTTAGTTGATTGCGGTATGGAACAAGGCAAGGATGTTTTTCAGAACATAACACTGCCTGTACCCGCTAATCAGATAGAAGCGGTCTTTCTCACGCACGCTCATATTGACCATTCAGGAATGCTGCCCAAGTTATATAAGGATGGCTTTAACGGTACGATCTATGCCACCGATGTCACCTGCGATCTTTGTAATATTATGCTGCGTGACTCTGCACACATTCAGGAATCCGAGGCAAAATGGCGAGCCAGAAAGGCAGAGCGCGCAGGCTTAGAAGCACCCCAGCCCGTCTATGATACAAAGGACGCACTCGGAGCCATCTCACTGTTTCGCAGATGCAATTACGGAGAAATTATTTATCCCGCAGAGGGCATAGAGCTTCGCTTTACCGATATAGGACATCTTCTCGGCTCTGCCTGTATCGAGCTTTGGCTTACAGAGCAAAATGTCCGCAAAAAAATCGTTTTCAGCGGTGATGTAGGAAATACTAATCAGCGTATTATCCGAGATCCTCAGAAGGTGGAAGAAACGGATTATCTGGTTATCGAGTCGACCTACGGTAACCGTTTGCATACCGCTGACCGCAGTAATGTAGTCTTTGAGCTTGCCGAATATATACAGAAAGCACTGGATCGCGGCGGTAACGTGGTCATTCCGTCCTTTGCTATAGGGCGCACACAAGAAATGCTCTATGCTATCCGAGAGATTAAGCAAAAGAAACTTGTAAAAGGACACGGGCATTTTCCTGTATATGTTGACAGTCCTCTTGCGGCTGAGGCAACTGCTATATTTATGCAATGTAACCCCGTCTGTTTTGACGAGGAAACTCTTGCTCTTATCAAACAAGGTGTTAACCCCATTTGGTTTGACGATATCCGTATGTCAATAACTTCGGAGGAATCAAAGCAGATAAATTTCAATAATGAGCCAAAGGTAATAATTTCTGCAAGCGGAATGTGTGAAGCAGGGCGCATTCGTCACCATTTAAAACACAATCTCTGGAAAGAGAACAATATTATCCTTTTTGTAGGCTATCAGGCTGAAGGCTCTTTAGGCAGACGGCTTTTAAACGGCGAAAAAAATATATCACTATTTGGCGAGGAAATAACTGTAAATGCTGAAATTTGCTCTCTGCACGGTACGAGCGGTCACGCTGATCAGGCAGGACTGATCTCTTGGCTTAAAGGCTTTAACACTAGACCTGAACTGATATTTGTAAACCATGGAGATAACGATTCTTGCGAAGACTTTAAAGCTCTGCTAAACAAAAAAGGCTACACAGCAGATGCTCCGTACAGCGGCACGGAATATAACCTGCTCAACGGAAAAATGACCGTCTTTGCCGAAGGAAAAGCTATAGACAGAGTCGAGGTTTATAAAGGAAGCAGCCGCTCAGATATGATTTATAATGAGCTGATTTTGGCTGCTGAAAGGTTGTTGAATCTTGCTAGAACACGAAGAGGCAGAGCTAATAAAGACAATGCAAAACTAACCTCCCAGATCCGCGAGCTGATCGCTAAGTGGAAGGACTAAAACAGAAGGAGTGTATGTAATGAGAATATGCGTATATGGTGCTGCATCACCGACAATTGATCCGGAATATATTGAAAAGGTTGAACAGATGGGCAATGAGATGGCTGCCCGAGGACATTCACTGGTGTTTGGTGGCGGCGGTAACGGTCTATGGGAGCCGTAGCAAGAGGTGTCCGTTCGGAAAAAGGATATATTTTAGGGGTTATCCCGAAATTCTTCGACCAAGATAAGGTAGAGGCTATTTGTGATTTCTGCGATGAGCTTATCCAACCCGACACAATGCGCGAGCGCAAACAGATCATGGAAGATAACGCTGATGCCTTTATCGTAGTGCCAGGAGGAATCGGTACCTTTGAGGAATTCTTTGAAATTCTTACCTTAAAGCAGCTTTGCCGCCATAACAAACCGATCGCTATCTACAATTTAAAAAACTATTATGACGAAATAAACTTTGCAATAGAACAAGCGATGAAAAAGAACTTTATACGTGAAAACTGCAAGGATTTGTACATTGCAACCGATGACTTGAACGCTATATTTGAGTATATAGAAAAGCCTACCGAACAAAATCATACCGTCAAGGAACTAAAAGACGGTTAGTCTTAAATAAAAAGCAGAGCAAAACATCGAAGTTTGATGTTTCGCTCTGCTTTTTTAATTCTTAGAAGCAAGCTTTAAGTGCATCTACTCTATCGCACTTTTCCCAGGAAATATCTAAATCGCATCTTCCCATATGGCCATACGCGGCTAGAGGCTGGTATCTAGTTTCAGTTAGCTTTAAATCTCTGATAATTGCGGCAGGTCTTAAATCAAAGACCTTTGATACCGCTACAGAAATCTCTTCATCAGAATACTTACCTGTGCCGAAGGTGTCGACCATTACTGAAACAGGCTTAGCAACGCCGATTGCATATGCAAGCTGGATCTCACACTTATCGGCTAGTCCTGCGGCAACAATATTTTTAGCAACATACCGTGCAGCATAGGCACCCGAACGGTCCACCTTTGTCGGGTCCTTACCCGAAAAAGCACCGCCGCCGTGACGGGCAACGCCTCCGTATGTATCTACAATTATCTTGCGTCCTGTAAGTCCCGTATCTCCTGCCGGACCGCCGACAACAAAACGACCCGTCGGGTTTATAAATACCTTAAAATCATCGTTTTTAAACTGCTCGGGGATAACAGGAAGGATTACTTTGTTTAAAATATCTTCACGAAGCTGTTCAAGTGAAATGTCTGCCGAATGCTGAGAAGATACAACCACCGTATCAAGTCTCACGGGCTTTCCGTCATCGTATTCAATAGTTACCTGAGTCTTTCCGTCAGGACGAAGATACGAAAGCTCACCCGATTTTCTAACCTCGGTAAGTCTCATTGCCATTTTATGAGAAAGTGCCGCGGTGAGAGGCATTAACTCGTCAGTCTCATTGCAGGCATAGCCGAACATCATACCCTGATCTCCCGCACCGAAGGTATTTAGTTCATCCTCCTCGCCACCTTTAAGCTCAAGCGACTTATCGACACCCATAGCAATATCCGGAGACTGCTTATCAAGCATTATATTTATCTTGCAGGTCTTGCCGTCAAAGTAGGCCTGCTCGCTATCATAACCGATACCGCAAACTACATCCCGTGCTATCTGCTCGATATCAACATCAGCAGTCGTTGTGATCTCACCCATTATAGTGACAACACCTGTGCTTGCAAAGGTCTCACAGGCAACACGTGATGACTTATCCTGTGCGAGCATTGCATCCAGCACAGCGTCAGAGATCTGGTCGCAGACCTTATCGGGATGACCCTCGGTTACAGATTCGGATGTAAAAAGAAATTTTGACATTGTTTATCCTCCGTAAAAAAACCTCATCAAGCGCCTGTTGAGGTTTTAAAATACCTCATCTGTCGGGAACTCCCGCAGGATTTAGCACCTTGAAAAATCAGGTTGCCGGGCATCACAGGGCCTGTCCCTCCGCCACTCTTGATAAGGATGATATTAAATTTACTTATTGATTATAATATTTTTGTCGCAGTTTGTCAACTGTTAGCTTTTAGCAACTCAAAGCTGCCTCCCAGATGCAGTATGAGAAATAATACCGTCAAAACAATGATAACCGCCGAAATCGCCATTAATATGATAGAACGAAGTGAAAAGCTTCGCTTTTGCTGCTCTGTTACTTTTATAATACCGATCTTTTTAAGCGAACCTGTAATAGGTTTATATATAATCAGCACTGCGGCTGAATTAATAAGTGCTTTTGATAGATTAAATGGTAAAAGAAGTGTTGGAAGCATTTTTATAACATCATCGGTCGCAACGCCCATATAGTACGGAGTTACAAAGATATTTGCAAGCATCATAACCGAGGTTACAGTGATAACAGACGAAGCTACAGCAATAATCGCGCCTGCAAAAGATCTTTTAAACTTATATACAAGTCCGCAAGTAAGCGCAAATGTTGCAGAGGACAGAAAATTCATTATCAGTCCATATACCCCCGTATCGCTGACCGAAATAAACTCCAAAAAAGCAACCAAGCCGGCTGAAGTCACTCCGTAGAGTGGCCCATAAAGCAAAGAGACTATAGATATTATAGCATCCTTAAAATCGAAGGTAAGAAAGCTGACCTTAAAACGAAAAACAAATGTGCAAAGAAAAGCAACTGCTATCAGCATAGCGGTAACGCTTATTTTTTTAATATCAACCTTGTTCAAAAAAATCACCTCAAAATAAAAATCCCCGAGATAAAAATCTCGGGGCTGAATATAGGAATAACCTTATCTTCTCACATCCGGACTGTACCGTCGGCTTTGGAATTTCACCAAATCAGTCAAAAAGACTCGCGGGCTTTCACCGCCGGTGAGGAATTGCACCTCGCCCCGAAGACATAATCATTATAACACTATATGCTATCTTGTCAAGTATATTGCTGCAACTGTCATTACAATTTGCAAAACTATAATGATCGGTATACCGATCATAAAGCGTTTGTGTAGAGTTTTGTGTCTGATGATCTTCATTGCCGCAAGCATACAGACAGAGCCGCCGATTGCCGACAGCAGAAAAAGAGTTTTTTCGGGAACTCTCCGTAGATCTTTGACAGCGCAGTATTTATCAAAAGCGCATACTATGATGCTTGCTATATTTACGGCAAGCAAATATACTAACATTATTTTTACTTCAAAAGGCATATTTTTCACCTCTTTTTTATTTTAGCATTTTAAAACAAAAAGAGCAAGAATTACTATGTTTTTAAAAAAATACATAGAAAATAATAATGATGAGGTGAAATTTATGAAGAAAAAAATGAACAATAATATCACACGGGAATATAGTGAAACCGATGCTTTTGATCTTGTTAACAAATATGGGACTTATAACGTACAGGATACTGCTGACACATCAAATCTCTTTCCGATGATTGCTCACGGGCTACCAATAAAAGAGCTTCAGAATAAGGGGCATAAAAGTCGAACACAGTCAAAAAAATAAGCTGGGATATCCAGCTTATTTTTGTACAAGGGCTTCAAAATTATTTTTGAGCTTTGAAAGTATTCTTTTTTCAAGACGGGATATGTACGACTGTGAAATACCGAGTCTGTCGGCTACCTCTTTTTGAGTCAGCTCTCTGTATCCGCCCATACCGAAGCGCATACACATTATCTCCCTCTCTCTGTTGCTGAGATTATTCACGAGCTGTACGAGCGTATTTCGTTCGTCCTCCGCCTCAAGCCCTACTGATATTTCATCCACCTCAGTACCTAGAACATCCGAAAGCAGCAGCTCGTTTCCATCCCAATCGACATTCAAGGGTTCGTCTATAGAGACCTCGTTTTTAAGCGAGGAATATTTTCGAAGATACATAAGTATTTCATTTTCTATACAGCGCGACGCATATGTAGCAAGCTTAATATTGCGTTCAGGACAAAAGGTGTTTACTGCTTTAATAAGCCCTATAGAACCTATTGAAATAAGATCTTCAATATTAGACCCCGGTGCATCATATTTTTTCGCTATGTAAACAACGAGTCTCAGGTTTCTGGTTATCAGTACTTCCTTCACCCTGGGATCTATACCGTCATAGCCGATAAGTAATTGATGCTCCTCTTCAGCCGAAAGAGGGGGCGGAAGTGTGTCAGGTCCGTTGATATAGTGTACCCCATCGACACCGAACAGCCTTGCAAGAAAGTGTATTATCTTTTCAAAAAGTATCATATTTACCGCCCTTCCAAAACACCTTGAGAAATAATTATATCGTAATCCTCTGAATTAATATGCTTTGATATTGCAATTATCGGTCTTTTAAGCTCATAAGTATTTTGGTTGCAGAATATCTCGGCTTTGTCACACCTGATCGCAGGCAGAACTGTCTCGCCGCTGACTGTTCCTGCAGGTATTAATCTACATCTTTTTTTCAAGCCTTCATCCAAAAAGATTGAGCTCGACTCGACTCCTGTAAGGTCTTTGACAACCTTTTCGGATGAGATCAAAATTTCCGAGTCGGTCAGAATATCTGAAATCGAGTTTCCGCTATCGATAAGAGCTGAATACTGAGCATGGTTTTCATTTAAAGTAATTTTGACATCACAAAACTTTATAGCTTTATAATTCCTTCGGACGCGGTAAACCACCTTGACTGTAAAATAGAAGATAACAGAAAGAGTTATCAGCATTATGGGTGATATCCCTACATAGAAAAATGTGTTATTAACAGCTACGCCTGCTACAGAAAAGGTGTTGGCAATAAATATAACAGCTCCGCTAAGTAAAACGCCTAATGTAAAATATACACAAACCGCCTTCAAAATCTTTTTTCGATGCCGAGTTCCTATGACCACTGCCCATATAATAGCAGCTACAGCAAAACGATACAGTAGATCTATAATGACCGATTTACTTTCAATAAATATGTAAAAGGATGACAGCCCTGCTAATACTGACGCAATTAGCTGACGAAGGAGCGATGTATTTATTTTAAGGATTACCGCAGTCAAGGTGATCAGTAGGTAGTCGATCGTCAAATTCAGAATAAAAAGAATATCTCCGTAAATAATCACTCTGTCACCTCCGACAGTTTAATTATATCGCTTAATTCGTGTGATAACTGTCGAAAGAGAGTGTCGAAAAAAATAAAGAGACTCCTCTAGACTCTGTGTAAGCAAAAGAAAATAATGTAAAGGATTCTTGTCTTTTGCGCTGACGGTGAAATCAAAGGTTTGTGTCTTCGGTGAAATTAAATCCGTCCCCTAACCCGACGAAGTCGGATTTCACCGCGAAGCGATTTCACCCGAACGAAGTGAGGATTTCACCCGTCCGTTAGGACGGATTTAGTTAAAAAAAGGACTTCACTTTCGTGAAGTCCTTTTTTCTGGGACCGACACTCAAAATGGAACCGGTCTGAAAACCTGATTTTCTTAATCTCTGTTTACAATTTCGCCTGTAAAGGGGTCAATTTCAACCGAGTCGACGGTTGAGTAGTGGTTATTTTCTACAAGCCATTTAAGCGCTATTGTAATATTATCGTTTGAACTATCGACCGGCATAATAAGAAACGGAAACCCCGTTGCTTCATCCTTATCACCGCTTTTAATGCCCCAATGCTGTGAAGCAATTTCAATAGCCTCATCCTCGGAAATTCTCGAAGTTTCTGCAGCAATTTCATCAAATGATGAAGAGGAATCAGATGTTATAGAACCCATTTCCGATTCGGTCATTGAATCTCCACATCCGCATACAGATATGGCTAAAAGAAATATAAATAATAAAATTAATAGGTTTTTCATATAATCACCACTTAGGTGTATTATAGCATAAAAACGATAATAAATCAATGCGGGGCATTGCTTTTATAATACGTGGCGAAGCCACACATTTTCTCTTATCTCTTCTCTCTTATCTTTTATCTGGAAAAGTCACAGATGGTTTTAGTGAAGAGTGAAAAGTAAAGAGAGAATAGTGTAAAGTACAAAAAGAAAATGCCACACGATGTGTGACTTTTCTTTTTGTCTCACGTGTCCGAAAAAGAACTGGGCAAAAACCTGATTTTCCTTGAAATATTTAATATTTATTTAAGTAAAAGTTCCAAACACATTTACTACGCTCACCGGCGGCAAATTCATATTCTTTTCCGTCAATTATGACAGTGTAAACCGGAACAGCATAAGATAAATCATTTACCTCAACCCTATTTTTAGTATCAACCCAATCATAATCAAAAATGTTGACGCCAAATAATTGAACATTGCCATCAACACCTGTAACTTCAAGTTGCCAACTTTTGCTCTTCCACATTTTCATAAAATCACCGCCTTGGGTGTATTATAGCATAAAAGCGGCGGAGGTGCAATACTTCTTCACTATTCACTATTACTTCTTACTTCCCAAAAATCCCGTTACAAAGTTTAATTTAGTGAAAAGTGAAGAGTGAAAAGGTAATAAGTAAAAATCCCGCCCACTTTCGTGAACGGGATTTTTGGAGGCACCACCCGGATTTGAACCGGGGCGTAAAGGTTTTGCAGACCTCTGCCTTACCACTTGGCTATGGTGCCATATTAGATTTTCTTTTAAAGAAAGGACGCTTAAGACCTTTAAGCGTCCTTTTAGTTGGAGCGGATTACGAGGCTCGAACTCGCTACCTCCACCTTGGCAAGGTGGCGCTCTACCAGATGAGCTAAATCCGCAAATTTAATGGTGCCTCCGATCGGAATCGAACCAATGACACGGGGATTTTCAGTCCCCTGCTCTACCAACTGAGCTACAGAGGCAAAAATGGCGACCTGGATGGGGCTCGAACCCACGACCTCTAGCGTGACAGGCTAGCGTTCTAACCAACTGAACTACCAGGCCAAATGGTGGGGACAACAGGGCTCGAACCTGTGACCCTCTGCTTGTAAGGCAGATGCTCTTCCAGCTGAGCTATACCCCCATTTTGCTCTCCATCACTGTTTCGTGATTTCCAGCGGCAAGTGATATATTACCACAACTAAACCCAATTGTCAACACTTATTTTTAAATTTTTTCAATAAAATTTAAAATTTCTTTTTTAGAGAATTTATAGCGTTTATCGCAGAAGTGACAGTTAACTTCTACCTCAGGTAATTCCTCTGCCATTTGGGTCAGTTCTTCCCTGCCAAGCGATATTATAGCCTTAGATACTCTGTCTCGGCTGCAATTACATTTATACTCGATTTCCTGTTCATAAAGAACCTCAACATCAAACTTTTTGAGAGCTGCTCTTACGATCTCCTCAGGTGTCATACCCGAATCCAGCATAGTGGTAACAGCCTTCATTTCCCTTATACTTTCCTCGAGCTTATCTATGGTTGCATCTTCTGCTGCAGGTAAAAGCTGAATAATATAACCGCCAGCAGCACGAACTGACAGATCAGGATTAACGAGCACACCGAGCGCGCAAACGGTGGGTATCTGCTCGCTGAGCGCATAATAAGATGTGATATCCTCGGCAATTTCTCCCGAAATGAGCGGAACCGAGCCGCTAAACGGCTCCTTAAGTCCGAGGTCTTTTAGAACATATAAAAGACCGTCCTTGCCTACGGCACCTCCCACATCAAGCTTTCCATTGGAGTTAAGCGGAAGCTCAACAATCGGATTCTGCACATACCCTCGGACATTTCCATCATAGTCAGAAACGGCAATAAGTGAACCGCAGGGACCTCCGCCTGCAATTTTTAGCGTAATTGAATCGTCCTTACCTTTAAGCATATTACCCATCATAGAAGCAGCGGTCAAAAGGCGACCGAGTGCCGCAGTGACCACGGCAGATGTTGTATGCACCTGTTCTGCCTTTGCAACTATATCCGTGGTATCGACTGCGGTAGCCATAACCTGACCGCAGGAGGTTATACATCTAATTAATTTACCCATTATTTTTCCTTCTTGCTATATAAATATTTCGCTCAGAGTTCTCTTTCGGCTCTGAGAAAGTGTTTTCACCGTAGACTGCTAAAAGCTCAAGACCGCACTCTGTTACCGCCTCTATTATCTCAGCCTCGGTGTAGGCCCTCTCCTTAAATTCTTCAGAGTAGACCTCATTTTTAAAAAGTCCAGTCCTCTCGGTAAAATCCAGATGGACCGTAACGGTATTCTCAGCCTCGTTATAGGTATTGGACCAAAAGCATTTGATATTTCTATGCTTCATCCTAAAGCCGTTGTTAGAAAGTACATTTTTATGCTTATACGGAGTATTCAGATCAAATATGAAGAGTCTTTCGGGCTCTAAGAATAATGCAACGTTTGCTATTGCCCTTTTAAATCTTTTATAATCGGTTATGTGGTTAAGACTGTCGAGCATGCAGACTGCACCGTCCACAGTTCCGTATAGCTCCAACTCCTCAGCAGGCTGGCAAATATACATTACAGGCTTATCGAGGTCGGTATTTTTCTCCTGTGCGATATTCAGCATATCTTCAGAAATATCGACACCGATCACGTCAATACCGTTTTTTGCAAACTCCACAGAAAAATTACCTGTTCCGCAGGCAAGATCGAGCAAAAGAGTCGGCTTGCGGTCAAACTTTTCAAACAGCTTGAGCACATATTCAGCCCTATCGTGATATTTTACATCCTTAGTAAAATAATCGTAAAAGAGTGAAAAAACGTTATAGCTGCTCATTTTAAGCCATCTAACATTCTTTCAAAATACTCTTTATCGGCAGCCATAGCTCGTTTTACGCGGCTAACGGTAGCGCTGCTGGCACCCGTTTCCTCAACTATTTCGCTGTAGACTTTATTTTGTGAAAGCATCTTTGCTACATAAAGACGCTGAGCAATTAGCTGAGTTTCCTTTTCGGTAAGTAGTGTCTTAAAAAAGAACTGTGCTTCTTCCTCGGTTTTTATGTCTGTAGCAGTACTGTACAGCATCTCTAAAGCAGCTTGCGTTTTCTTATCCATTTATACTCCTCCTTACTTAGTCTGTTCGGAAATACTTTTAAAATATTCTACAGCCTCGTTTAACTGAGCATCTATCATTTCACGCTTTGATTCTATTGTGAGCTCACTTATCGCAATATTAAGTATTTCACTTTTGCAAACTTCGCTTTTGCCCATTATAAGACCGAGAAGCTCTTTAAGATCGTCTCCGCCAAAGGAAGATACTATTTCACAGTAGTGTGCAGCCTCAACCGTTATCTTTCCGATAACAGCAGCCCCATATTCTAGCGCTTGGTCGTTGAGACGCGGCTCTTCACTATTTTCTTCGGAAAGCTCAACCTCATCAATTATCTTAACAGTAAATCCGTCAGCCTCAGAATTCGGTATTTCACCAACAGTATCGTTAACATCGTCACAGGGTTCTTTATGAGATGCTTCAAGCTCTTCTATTTTTGCTTTTAATTGACGGTTTTCCGCCTTTAACTCATTAATATTTGAATTAAGTCTTTCAACCGTAGAAACAAGCTCACCTAAGCGCTTCATTAATTCTTTCTTTTGCATTTTTTTAGTACTCCTTGATATAATACGTCTGTAAATAGATATAATAAGAAAAACAAACAGTATTCCTGTGCACGACCCGACAAAATCGATCAAAACATCCGTTAGCATACCCGCTCTTCCTGCAACAAAGGTTTGATGAATCTCGTCAAAAGCCGCGTATAAAAACGATAGCGTCGCAGATAAGAATATATGCAAACTTGTCTTGATGCTGTAAGTAGCAATCGCTGTCATAAGTGATGATCCGAGAGCAAAATAGACAGTAAAATGTGCGCATTTACGCACAACGTGCTGCAGTGAATCTATCATCACTTGTTTTTCAGCAACCGACAACAAATCAAAATCATCGCAAAACACATTCAAAACTGCAGTTATGAATTCTGATGAAGTAGCACTTGAGAGCTCACCGTCCTGAGACGAGCTGAAAAATATAAGTGCCATAATCACAAAGCTGAAAAACCAAGCAATATATCTTATCATCTTGATCTTACGGTATGTCATTGCTGTTCACCGTCCAACCACTCTATTGCTGAAATAACAACTCTGTCACTTTCAATGGGGTTTAAATATCTGTATTTTAACTCCTCATCAGACAAAACAACCTCTATATCGGGAACGAGCCCCTCAGCGTTAAAGGAGACTTTGCTGTGAGGCAAAAACTCTGCAACAGTGAACACCGCTGAAGCTCCGTCTAAGAGGCTGTAAGTGTTTTGCATAACACCTTTGCCGTATGTCGTTGTTCCGACAAGCACGCCTTTACCGAAATCTCGGATAGTAGCCGCAAACAGCTCTGAAGCACTTGCAGTATTACCATCGGTCAACACTGCCATCGGCAGCTCGATATGCTCACTGTCCGAGCTTAGCATAACACTTTCAGCTCCATCCTTGTATCTGACGTACATAACATCTCCTTCAGGCACAAGAATATCCAAGATCTTACCAACCGAGTCAACAGTTCCGCCACCGTTGCCGCGAAGATCAAAAATAAGTCCTTCTACTCCCGCCTCGGTAAGGGCGGTTACGGCATTTTCAAACTGTTTAACTGTTTCGCTGTTAAACGAGGTTATTTCTATATAGCCGTAGTTTGATATCTTTTTATAAAAAACGGTCTGTATGGTAATATCAGACGTTATAACATTAATAACGAGTTCAGACTCGCCTCGCAATATCGAAAGTGAAACATTTTCACCAATTTCGCGTGCAATAGAATTAACTGCCTCACTGTATCCAACCGAAGTCACAGTAACGCCGTCAATCGCAGTAATAATATCACCCTTCTGTATTCCTGCGGCTTCTGCCGGAGAGTCTTCATAAATATGAAGAACATAAATAGCCTGTGTGTCGGGATGCTTTATAACAGCAATTCCGAGTCCGCTGCCGATACCCATTAAGCTATCGGATCTTTCTGCTGTACCCTCTTGGTTGTAGTAATAAGCATATTTATCGCCAAGTCCGCTTAAATAACCGCTCAAAATTCCCTCTTCTACCTCATCCTCATTAAAATCTCTGAGATGATACATATCAACAAGTGAATTAAGACACAAAAGATTCGCAAAGCCCGGTATACCAAACACGATAGAAAGGCAAATAGTTAAAGTTAAAACAATACTAACGACCGCCGTGACAGCACAGGCGATTACCGATATCCTCTTTGATTTTTTACTTTCGCAATTTAAAGTGTTCATATATCACCATAAACGTACAGGGAAATAAATCTTTATTCAGGATTTATTTCCCTGTGTGAATTTCAGATAAATTATTTAGTATTCTTTACATAATTTGAAGGATTTGTATGTGAAAAGGACTTGCCGTTTGTTGAAGTATGAACTTCAAAATGCAGATGCCATCCGGTAGAATAGCCCGTTGAACCAACATATCCGATAACATCGCCCTGCTTTACATACTGTCCTGCCTTTACTACTACAGTCTCCATATGTCCGTAAAGAGTCTGATAATATTTACTACCCGACTTACCGTGGGAGATAACGACGTTATTTCCGTATCCGCCGCCGCAACGTGCGCCCGAAGAATTATAACAGCTGCTCTTCTTGCCATAGTTGTGCTTACAAGCTGTATAAGTGCTCGCAACAACACCGCTTGCAGAAGCAATTACAGGCTTTCCTCGGATACCTGAGCTTGCGATATCAATACCCTTGTGGAAAGTACCCCAGCGTGAGCCGTAGCCCGAGGTAATGCCGAGATATCCCGGAACAGGCCATGTAAATGTGCCGTCAAAGGTTCCCTTGTAGACCTTGTCATCCGAAGGATTAAGAAGTGCATTAAGATAGTCTTCTTTTGCTTTAAGGTCTGCCTCAAGCCGTTTTTTATCGCTTGTAGCATCCTTTTCATCAGCGGTAATATCATTGATCTTAACCTGAACCTCATCTGCAAGAGCATCAAAAGAAGCGTATTTCTCATCTAGGGTCTTTTTGATCTCGTTCTGTTTTTCAATAAGCTCGGAATTTTCCTTCTTATTAGCATTTATCTCCTTGATCATATCCGAGATGTCTTCCATCATCTTTTTATCGCGTTTAGAGATATTTAAGGTAAGCTGAGAGAGCGCAAGAAAATCAGAAAAATCATCAGCGCCGAGCAGCAGCTCAATACCGCTATCTGTGCTTCCGCTCATATAAATAGCACTCATTCTTCTTTTAAACTCTTCGATAACGTCCGCCATTTCAGCTTCCTTTGCTATAATATCGGCATCATTCTGCGCTATCTTCTCGTTTGTCTCACGAATTGTATTATTGCAAAGGTCTATCTGCGCCTGAATAAGAGCCATCTGCTCTTCATACGCTGCCTTAAGCTGCTGTTGCTTCTTTTTATCGTTCTGAATATCCTTTATCTCATTAGCTTTATCCTTGATCTGCTGCTCAAGCTTATCGATCTGATTCTGAAGATCACTCACCTGGCTTGCCGAGGAAGGAATGATACTGAGAGATATTATAACAGCAACGCACATTATTACAGCAATTAATCTATGACTGAATAATTTCAAAGGATTATCCTCCAAATAGAAATTTTTGTGCCGCATTTGTTCACTAAATAGCGGTGAACTCGCTTCCCTCTTTTCTAAGATATTTGCTTATCATTATTAGACTGCCTATAAGTCCTGACACTATTCCGATTCCGAGCGAAACCAAAAACAGCGGGAGTAAGGCCGATGAAAAGCTTATTACGGTCAGCGTACCGAGAGAGGACGCTATTGTTTGTCCAACGATCCTATAACAGAAATAGATAAGACCCAAAGATATCAGTGAGGAAATAATGCCGATACACATTCCCTCGATAACAAACGGTAATCTGATAAACGAATTGGTTGCTCCGACCGCCTTCATAATGCCGATCTCAAGCTTTCTTGTGTACATCGTTACTCTGATAGTATTAGATACTATTACAAGAGAGATAACAAGAAGTATTGCTATTATCCAAACACCGGCGACTGCAACACCGTTTTTAATGGTATTGATCTTCTTAGCAAGATCAGAAAAAGACTGTGTCTGTGAAACGCCTTCAGTTTCATTTATAGCTTCTAAGGTTTGGTCAAAATAAGCCATATCCGAAAGTGTTATTCTGGCACCAGACTGAAGCGGATTACCATATGAATCGAAGAAGGAAAATAGCTCATCCTGACCTTCGAATCTGTCCTCTTTAAGCTCTTTCAAGCCATCTTCGCTAGATATATACTCAACCTTCGCAACATTGTCTATCTCTCTAAGCTTATCACAAAGAGCGAGTGCCTCCTCTTCATTGTGGATAAGGTAAGCATCATCGGGAATATCGCTATCCTTCTGCGGTTCTGACTCGGTACCCGAGGAGGTATCCTTATCAGAAGCAGGCACAGAGGACTGATTATCCTCGCTACCGTTGACAGCAGAGCTGGTTAAATCAGAGGCTGTGTATGACGAAGCATCAATGCTGCTGAGTTTATCAGCCTCACTTCCGTAAAGCACAGAATTCTTGTCATTGAAATATGCCATAATGACATTTTCTTGCTCAAGATTTCCCATAACCTCGTTAATATTCATAGAAAGCAACATTGCAAGTCCGATTATGACCATACAAGCTACAAGAACACCGACGGAAGCTAAGGTCATAAGTCGGTTTGCCCAAAGATTTTTAATACCTTCACCTGTGAGGTAGCGTACGCTTCTTAGCTTCATATCATGCCACCTCCTGCGGGATTATCTGCGACTATTTTTCCGTCCTCAAGCATTATTACTCGGTGGTGAAAATCGCGGACAAGGTTATGGTCGTGCGTTACCATAAGAACCGTAGTACCCTTTTTATTGATCTCCGTAAGCCTTGATACGATCTCATAAGATAGATTGGGGTCTACGTTTCCTGTAGGCTCGTCCGCTATTATCAGACTGGGTTTGTTAACAAGAGCGCGGGCAAGTCCGACTCGCTGCTGCTCACCGCCAGAAAGCTGGTTCGGCATAGAACGTGCCTTGTTTCCAAGACCAACCATACTGAGAACATCTGCGACGTCCTTACGGATCTGCCTTGACGGAGCTCCTATAACCCTCATCGCAAATGCAACATTATCAAATACGTTCATATTGGGAATTAATCTGAAATCCTGAAAAACGATTCCCATAGTTCTGCGAAGATGCGGAATATCCTTCTTTTTAACCTTCATAAGGTCATAGCCGTTTACAGTAAGATGTCCTGTATTAGCCTGCTCCTCGCGAACGATAAGCTTCATAAAGGTACTTTTTCCGGCACCCGATGCACCTACGACAAAGACAAATTCTCCTTGATTAATACTAATATTTACATCGTCAAGGGCGTGCGTACCGGTTTTATAAGTCTTGGAAACACCTTTAAACTCGATGATAGGTTTTTCGATGCTTCGAATATCGGTTCCGTTAATCATAATTGCCCTTTCTTTTAAAATTTGATAGGATTAGCCTGAAGATATTTATTGACCATTAACGCAATTTTAAAAACGATTGCCTGATCGAACTCACGAAGATCGAGTCCTGTAATTCTCTTGATTTTTTCAAGTCTGTAAACGAGAGTATTTCTGTGAACAAAAAGCTTACGTGAAGTCTCGGATACATTAAGATTGTTTTCAAAGAACTTTTGTATTGTGGAAAGAGTTTCCTGATCAAGACTCTGAATAGAACCGCGCTTGAAAACCTCGCGAAGAAAGGTCTCACAGAGCGTTGTAGGTAGCTGATAGATAAGTCTTGCAATACCTAGATTATCGTAACTGACGATAATCTTATCGGTATCAAATACCTTTCCTACCTCCAAAGCTGCCTGAGCCTCTTTGAAGGACTTTGCAAGATCTTTAATGGAATCAACAGTTGTGCCGATTCCAACAGCAACGTGAGTATAGAACTCCCCTGAAAGAGTATCTGCGATCGACATTGCAAGCTTTTCGATATGTTTAGCCTCAATACTCGACTTGGTTTCTTTTATCAGAGCGATGTCGGTTTCGGTTATATTGATAACAAAATCCTTGGTCTTGTCCGGAAAAAGATTTTGTATAATATCGTATACAACTACATCACTGTGCTCCAAGGTTCTGATGATAAGTACAGTACGGCTTACATCGTTATTGAAGTGAAGCTCGCGAGACTTGAGATAAATATCACCCGGCAATATGTTTTCAAGAATAACATTCTTAATAAAGTTGCTTCGATCATATTTTTCATCATAGTAGAATTTAATATTTGAAAAAGCTATAGAAAGCAACGTACAGTATTTTTCAGAAACAGGATCCTCACCCTGAACAAAAACATAATAGTCGGAGATCTGAGTGCTTCCAATAGCTTTAAAGGTTATACCTTCACTCATGAAGGAATCAGAAATAGGTGCACAAGGTAGATCAACCTTCAGCTGCTCACCCATCTTACTGAGTTCACTGCATGCAATGATCGTTGCGGTGTCATCGATAACACCGATAACCTTATCTACAGCATCTTTCATCTGATGTATTACGCTTTGAAACAAACGGTTTGCCATTATTTAACATCCCTTTCAAATTTAAAATACAAAACAACCATACAAATACATTGTACACAAAAACCATAAATTTTTCAAGGGTTATATTTAAAAAATATTACAATGATGCAAATGCGATAGAAAAGTAAAAAGGACTGCCAAAAAATGACAGTCCTTTAAGTAAATTAGTTGCAGATTGTAACCTCGGTGTCCTTGTCGAAAAGATGAATCTTTCCGGGTTCAATAGTGATCTTTATTTTATCTCCCGGCTTCGCAGTGTTGGTAGGAGCAACTCGAGCGTTGATAGGCTGACCCTCGCAGTTCATATACAGATAGGTCTCAGCACCCATAAGCTCGGTAACCTCAACATCAGCCTCGACGATACCGTCGGGGAACTTCTCGATAAGATCTGCCTCATTATGAACATCCTCAGGACGGATACCCATAATAAGCTCCTTATCAACATAAGCGTCAAGAACACCCTTAGCGTTCTTCTCTGCAGGTAACTTGATCTTATACTTAACACCTGCACGGGTCTTGGTATCTTCAGAACCGAACTCTACATAGAAGTCATCGCCTTCCTTAAGAAGCTTAGACTCGATGAAGTTCATCTGAGGAGAACCAATGAAGCCTGCAACGAAGAGGTTGCAAGGATAGAGATAGAGAGTCTGAGGAGTATCTACCTGCTGAATAAGACCGTCCTTCATAACAACGATACGAGTACCCATTGTCATAGCCTCAGTCTGGTCATGTGTAACGTAAATAAAGGTTGTTCCGAGCTTTAAGTGAAGCTTGGAGATCTCGGTACGCATCTGTGCACGAAGCTTAGCGTCCAAGTTAGAAAGCGGCTCGTCAAGAAGGAATACCTTAGGTTCACGAACGATAGCACGACCCAAAGCAACACGCTGACGCTGACCACCCGAAAGAGCCTTCGGCTTTCTCTCAAGAAGATGAGCAATATCAAGAATTCTAGCTGCTTCCTCAACACGACGCTTGATCTCCTCCTTCGGAGTCTTGCGGAGCTTAAGACCAAATGCCATATTGTCAAAAACAGTCATATGCGGATAAAGAGCATAGTTCTGGAAAACCATTGCAATATCTCTATCCTTAGGAGCTACATCGTTAACAACTCTGTCACCAATGTAAATTTCACCTTCACTAATTTCTTCAAGTCCTGCAACCATACGGAGAGTGGTAGACTTACCGCATCCGGAAGGACCTACGAGAATGATAAACTCTTTATCCTTAATCTCGAGGTTAAAGTCGGATACTGCGGTTACGCCGCCAGGGTATCTCTTGTAAACATTGCGTAATGATAAGCTTGCCATAAATTGACCTCCTAAATAATAAGTACATACGTACTTTTAACACACCTATATTATAACAAAACCCAAAAATAAATACTATAGCGTATTTAACCAAATATATACATATTAGTTTGTCTAAAAAGTATGATAAAACAATTAATTGTAAACAATTAATTAATTTATCTAAAGTAGTTTGCTTAATTCTTCGCTCGAAAGCTCGCGACAGCTTCCCTCAGACAGTTCCCGAGGAAGCTCAAGAGTCCCTATCGAAAGTCTTTTAAGCTTATTCACGCCGAGTCCGACCGTACCGAACATTCTCTTTACCTGATGGTACTTCCCTTCCCGAATAGTTATAAGTGCTTCAAAGCCGTCTAAGGCTACAAGCTCTGCGGGCATACACCGAGTACCGTCTGCAAGTACGACACCTTCTTCAAAAACAGCTATATGTTCATCTGTTACTCTACCGTCAAGCACTGCGTGATATAACTTGTCCGTATTGCTTTTAGGGGAAATTACCCTGTGAGCAAAATCTCCGTCATTGGTAATAAGCAAAAGTCCTGTAGTATCCTTATCTAGTCTGCCGACGGGGAAAAGATCGTAATGCCGAAACTCTTCAGGAACAAGATCAATTACGGTCTTGACCCTTTTATCCGTGCTCGCCGAAAGAACGCCCGAAGGCTTGTTCATAACAAGGTAAACATACTGCTTATAAACAGCCTTTTGTCCGTTAACGGTAATAGAGTCTGCCTCGCTGACCTTTTGGTCAGCTTTTTTTGCAGGCTTGCCGTCGATTAAAACAGTTCCCTTTCTTATCAGCGCTTTAGCATCATTTCTCGATATTCCGCAGGCAACTGAAATGTATTTATCTATCCGTATCGCTTCCATTAATCTCTCCACCGCAAAGCGGCATATATTCATAGCATTCCGCATCCAAAATATCTCCGCCGATAACACACCCATCGGCAACGATAAGGCTTACAATTTTTTTATTATCATCAATAGCATAGCTGTATCTCTTAACAGGCTCGTTGCAATAAGGCAAGAGATCAAATCCACAGATGCTCTGAAGCTTATTGTACCGTATAAGTACAGCGTCCTCCTTATCGGGCAGTAAAAGCTCTGTCACAGTTTCCTTACAACCTGTGATATCAAAACCGAAATCAGATAAAAAAGCTGACCTTTTTTCAAAGGTATCAGCATTCGGGTTGGTGCTTGAAATGCTCTTATAAAAAGAAAAGCACACCAAAACAAGAACAATCACAGCCGCTGCGGCCGAAAGGAGTTTGCATTTACTGAGTCTTATCGATAAAAAGAACACTCAACTCACCTCATAAAATGATATGAGATAATGTCCTATAATATTACAACTTGTCTATAAGGCATACGGAATGAGCACTGATACCCTCAAGTCTGCCTGTAAAGCCGAGTTTTTCTTCTGTGGTAGCCTTAATATTAAGCTGATCAGTATCTATTTTGCATATTTCAGCAAGGACCTTTCTCATAGACTGAATATAAGGTGCAATTTTAGGCTGTTGGGCGATGACCGTTGCGTCTATATTTACTATAGCATAACCATTAGTATTTAAAAGAGCTACCGTATGCTCCAAAAGCAGCTTTGAATCTATTCCCTTATATGCAGGGTCACTGTCGGGAAAATGCCGCCCTATATCACCAAGAGCCGCCGCACCAAGCAGCGAATCGCATATCGCGTGGATAAGCACATCCGCATCAGAATGGCCGTCAAGTCCCAGACTGTACGGTAGCTCTACGCCACCGATAAACAGCTTTCTGTTTTCGGCAAATCTGTGAACATCATATCCGTGTCCGATCCTCATATAATACCTCCGATGATACTAGGATAAATAAGCCTCTGCAAGCTTTATATCTTCCGGTGTGGTTATCTTTATATTTTTGTAATCTCCATCAACGACAACAGTTAATGCGCCCACTGCCTCCACAACAGATGTGTCGTCGGTAAAGCGCGCAAGATCATTCTTATCGGCACTCCTTAAAAAGCTTTCGACAGACACACCCTGAGGTGTCTGTATACTAATGAGAAAATCTCTTTGAAGGGTTTTTACAACCTGTTTATCCTCATTGACTACCTTAACAGTATCCTTCATTTTTACTCCGCAGGTCACGCTGTCGTTTGACTCTAAGGCTTCACACACGCGTAATATGACCTCCTCCGCTATAAGCGGACGTGCGCCGTCGTGAACAAGAACCTTTTCATATGCACCGCCAAGAGCTTTTATACCGCTTAACACCGATTCTTCGCGGCAAGCTCCGCCCTCTACTACAGCTACATTTTTAGCAAAACTGTAATTTTGAAGGATAGCGGAATAGTCGGATATTTTATCCTTACGGGTGACGACAATTATCTCAGAAATTCTGTCGCATTTATTAAATGCAGAAACCGTATGCACAATTACCGGCATACCGCAAAGCTCTGCCGATATCTTGTCGATCCCCTTCATTCTTGAAGCTGTACCCGCTGCAACGATGATAACAGGATAGCGTGTATTTCTTATTTGGTTAGTTTTATACTCCAGAGCGTAATCAAGACACTTCATTTTCTGTTTTTTCCTTTGCAGCGAAGAGTGGGTAAATAAATCTGAAATAAAAATAATGGATATTGTATGCGACTATCACACCCATAGACCAACCCGCGATAACATCTGAAATATAGTGTACTCCGAAATACACACGTGTGATACCAATTATCACAGGAAGAACAATGCAGCTGATTTTCAAAGCGAGCCGTCCCTTTGGCGCCTTACAAATAAGAAGCGCCACAAGAAGTATTGCAATATAAAGTGCCATATTATTCTGAGAATGTCCGCTGGGGAAGCTTGATTCAGATGCCTCTAACACCTTGAACTCGGGTCTTGGACGGTCAAGAACATTCTTCAGTGTTATGTTAATTATTCTCGATATGATTACAGTCAGTGCTACGGGCAGACCGAAATCGGTAAAATGCTTCTTTATTGCGGAAATCACTACAATCAGCACAGTAACACATATTACCCCGACGGCACTCCCAAGCTCTGTTATAGCACGCATAGGAATATCTGCATAGGGCGCCAGTACTCTCAGAGCATCAAACAGCGCTTTTTCAAAAGGATAAACGATGCCGTCATTGATGGCAACGTAAAGGCCAAGCAAAAACGGAGCTATGAACAATAGATTTAAATAATTATACTTTTTCATAAAGCCTCCTATGTTAATAAAGCCGCACTCGAATGAGTACGGCTTTAATTGATTTTTTAGCCTTCGCAGTCACAATCAGAATCGCAATCGCATTCAAACTCGAACTCAAGACGGGTGCCGCAGTTGGGGCAGTTCATCTCTTCGTCCTCAAGCATAGACTCATCAAGATAAATGATATCGTGACATTCGGGACATTCTACCTCGTAGACCTCTCCGTCGATCTCCTCATCATCCTCATCATAAAAATCGTCTTCGTAGAAGTCTTCTTCTAAAGCAGAAAGATCCTCGTCAACGGCATCCAGCTGCTCACCAAGCTCTGCGCAAGCTTCGTCGATAGCGTCAAGCTCATCAGTCATATCTGAAAGAAGGTCGATAATCGCGGTAATGACCTTTCCTTCCTTTGTGGACTCGTCCACACCGAGACCCTCTGCAAGACCTTTGATATAAGAAACTCTTTCACTGATAGTCATTATAAAAATTCTCCTTGTATAAAATAACGCTTATGCGCGCTCCATATACTCGCCTGTTCTGGTATCGATACGGATCTTGTCACCTTCGTTAATGAAGAGGGGTACGCGGATCTCCGCACCTGTTTCAAGAGTAGCGGGCTTTGTTGCGTTTGTAGCAGTATTGCCTGCAAAGCCGGGATCAGTCTGGGTGATCTCGAGCTCGACAAAGGTCGGAGGCTCAACACCGAATACCTTGCCCTTGTAGGAAAGGATCTTACAGGTCATATTCTCCTTAACGAACTTGAATGCGTCGCCAAGGTCTGCCTGACTTACGGGGATCATCTCATAAGACTCGGGATCCATAAAGTAGTAAAGTCCCTCGTCGCTGTAAGAGAATTCCATATCCTTTCTCTCAACGAAAGCGGTGGGATATTTTTCATTGGGGTTGAAGGTGCGCTCAACAACAGATCCGGCAATAACATTTCTGATCTTTGCACGAACGAATGCGGCTCCCTTACCCGGTTTTACATGCTGAAATTCGATGATCTGATAAACGTTACCGTCCATTTCGAAGGTTACGCCGTTTCTGAAATCTCCTGCACTTACCATTTAAAATTCCTCCAAAAGTGAATTAATTAAGTAATATAGTGTAATCATAACACTATTCTATAAGATTATAAGATGTTTCGGTGCTTTTGTCAAGTTTTTACATCCAGACTTTGTTATTAAAAGCATATCTTCTATTCTTACACCGAACTTATTTGGAATATATATGCCGGGTTCGTCTGAAACGACCTGTCCAGCGCGTAGCTTTATACCCTCGCTTCTAGGTGATAGGTTAGGTATTTCGTGAACCGCTAATCCTATACCATGCCCCGTAGAATGATTATAAAACTCGCCGTATCCTGCGACGGTTATTACATCACGGGCGGCAGCATCGGCAGTTTTGCAGTCCACTCCTGAGGCGACCTTATCGATAACAGCCTGCTGTGCTGAAAGCACGGTACTGTATACCCTTTCCATTTCCTCAGTAACATAGCCTATCGCTACTGTTCTGGTCATATCGCTGCAATAGCCGTTAATCATAGCACCGAAATCCATAGTTATAAAGTCACCGTCTCCTACCTTCCTGTCGGAAGGTACACCGTGAGGAAGCGATGAATTGGGACCCGATACGGCAATAGTTTCAAAAGCGGCGGCTTCGCTGCCATAAAGCTTCATACGGTATTCCAGAAAAGCGGCTATCTCGCGCTCTTTTACACCTGTTTTTATAAACTCAAGCGTATCTTGGAAGGCTTTTTCAGCAATCCGCTGAGCAGACTCTATCGACTCAATTTCCTCTTTGCATTTTATCGAACGCATCAAAGCCAGTCTTGCTGACAGCGCTTCAGAAGCAGATACTTTAACCGTAAGTTTTTTTCTCAGGATATTCAAAAAAGAAATCTCGTTTTCGGTTTCGATAATTACCTTTTCAATCCCCTGTGAAAGCAACAACTCATTCAGCTGATCAAACAGCCTATCAATAAGCACTACCTCTGCACCTGTAGCCTTTTTACTTGCAGCTTCATAATATCTGCCGTCGACAAACAGATAATTCGCCCTTTCTGTCAGAAGCAGATAGCCGAGCGAGGAAGCAAAGCCTGTAAGGTAGCGGCGGTTTTGGGGTGTAAATATCAAAACCGCTGTCCTTTTATTTACATAACGAATAGTTTTTTGACTCATATATATTTCTTTATCGCATCAACAGCCATTATATAGCTGTCCTTACCGTAACCGAGAATAGACTCTCTGCAAACGTCCTTTATAACAGAGATATGTCTGAACTCTTCTCTCTTATAGATATCCGACATATGCACTTCAATAACAGGCTTGCCTATAGAGGAAATTGCATCTCTTAAGGCGTAGCTGTAATGTGTATAAGCACCTGCATTAAGAATACATCCGTCAAAATCGTAATATACGCTCTGAATAGCATCGATAAGCTCTCCCTCGCAGTTTGACTGAAAGAAATAACACTCAACATCGTTTTGAGCAGCGTATTTATCGATATATTCATTAACGTCCTCCAGAGTATCAGCACCGTAGACAGATGGCTCACGGATTCCGAGGAAATTCAGGTTAGGTCCGTTTAAAACAAGAATTTTTATCATTTTATTGTCCCCCAATAGTAGTCTTTCATAGCCTTTGCATCCTCAGCCTGAGTGCCTGCAGATTCGCAAATGATTGTCGGAGAACATCCGTATTTATGCGTCAGCTCCATTACCGGCTCATAATTAGGTCCGTAGAGCGTATCCGCAAAGGTCAGGTGCCTTACCTCTCCGCCTGCGGAATATTCAATTTTTGAAAAATGCGAATGATATTCGCGGAGTCTTGATATTCCTAGCTTGTCTTCAATAGCTTTGAATATCCTTTCAAAATCGTCATAGGTTTTAAGTATGCCCTGATCTCGGGCGTTCAGATGACCAAAATCGATACAAGGAACAAGTCTTTCATCAAGGCTACAAAGCGCCAATACCTCGTCAAGCGTACCAAGCTGATTTACCTTGCCCATAGTTTCGGGACAGATACGAATATCTCCGAGTCCTTCGGCATCAAGAGCTTCTATAGACCTCCTCATGGTATCAAGCGCAAGCTCTAATGCAAGCTCTCGGGTTATCTTCCCGCAAGAGCCCGTATGAACGATTATCCTGCAGCCGCCCATAGCCTTTACTGCTCTCGCACTTTGAAGAATGTAGTTTATAGAATTAAGTCGCTTAGCTTCATCAACCGATGACATTGAAATATAGTAAGGAGCATGAAGAGAAAGAGCAATATTCTTTTCTTTTGCCAATACCCCAAGTTTTTCTGCCTTGTCTGTTCCTATGTTAACGCCTCTTCCGCACTGATACTCAAAAGCATCCAGTCCCATTCTTTCAATATATTCAGGCACTTGCAGACTTGTTTTATAGCCCATTTCGGCAAAGCTGTTGCTTGTACCTGCAGGACCGAATCTTGCTGACATTTCTTCACCCTATTTCTTTAGTATTTTATTCTCTAATTTCCGTCTTATTCTAAAGGATAAGCTATCTTCTAAAGTTATATCCGTAACCAATATCGACCTCATACCGACTAAATTTGCGCCTAAAGCATCGGTAAATATCTGATCGCCTACCATCGCGATATCACATCTTTCAAGCCCTAACTCTTTGGCGGCTTTAAGATATCCGAACGGAAGAGGCTTTGCGGCAAACCCAACACAGTCGAGTCCGATACTGTCAGCAAAAGCTTTGGCTCTGTCTTTTTTTGCGTTTGAAAGCACGATAAGACCTATACCGCTCTCACGCATCAAGGAAAACCACTCATCTGCACCGTCGCGAAGCACTTTTGATTTATGAGCGCCCGTTAATGTATTATCAACATCAAGCAGTAGTGCGCTGATGTTATTATATTTTAAAAAATCGGGCGTAATATCTAAAAAACTGTCAAATATAAAATCGGGTTTAAACAATTGAAATCTCCTTAAAAAACAAAAAAGCGGTTGAATATCAACCGCTTTTAATTGTAAGCAACAATCGCTTAGCGGAACTTACGTTTACGTGCCGCTTCGGACTTCTTTTTGCGCTTTACAGAGGGCTTCTCATAATGTTCTCTCTTGCGGACTTCCTGAATAACTCCGTCCTTTGCCGTCTGTCTCTTAAAACGTCTGAGCGCGTTATCAAGCGATTCGTTCTCTTTGATTCGAACCTGACTCATCTAAAATTCCCTCCCTTTGCGTACTTCAAAGGCATTACTTGCAAAGGCTATTATACTATAACGTAGGCAGACTTGTCAAGATATATTTATTAAGGAATTTTAAGATTAATTTTTTATTTATTTTACACAATTAAATCAACATTGTAGCTCTCAAACCAGTAATCAAACTGAACGAGCCAAGCCATTAGCTGAGGACCTGCCATTAGCTGACCAAACCAAGTTGACGTATTGCCCGAATATAGCGCTTCAAGTGCATTTTTATTTATAATATCGGAGAGTATTCCGCCTGCCGTTATTCTATTTTTAAGTATATCCTTTACTGCCTTTTCATATATCGGCGAATGTGTTTTCGGGAAAGGGCTCTTCTTTCGCATGAGTATTTTATCTGGCAGATAATCCTTCATAGCATTACGAAGCAACGCTTTTTCGGTTTTATTCTGGTATTTTATGCTCCAAGGAACATTATAAACAAATTCAAGCAGTCTATGGTCGGTAAACGGCACTCTTGCCTCAACAGATGAGTACATACTCATTCTGTCCTTTCGCTCCAGCAGACTCGCGCCAAAGTAGTTTACAGAGAGCCAGGTTGCACGTCGGGCGGTCATATCCTCCTCGCTTTCGCCCTCGCATAAAGGACAATCCGCGAGCGCCTTTTTATAGATGTTTGAAATGTAATTATAGCCTTCTTTTTTTAGGGTCACGGCGTCGTCAAAAAGATTTATTCTCGCAAACGGGTCATGTATCCACGGGAAGAAATCACGGTTAAGCATTTCGGGTCGGTAAAACCAAGGGTAGCCCCCGAATATCTCATCTGAGCATTCTCCCGTAAGTACAACAGTATGACGCTTCTTTATTTCACTGCAAAAATAAAGAAGTGATGAATCTATATCCGCCTGACCAGGAATGTCACGCGCCTGTGTAGCAGAAAAAAGGCATTCAGCGACCTTTAGATTATCGGCAACAAGCACAGTATGGTCGGTCGATAGTTTATTTGCAAGATATGCCGCAAATTCATCGTCGCCTTGTGGCTGAAATATTGATGATTTGAAATTTTCTCTATTTCCCTCATACTCAAAGGAATAGGTTGAAAGCCTTTCTCCCCTCGCCTGTTGCTCATCTGCCGCTATAGCCGTAACGACCGAGGAGTCCAGACCGCCAGACAACAATACGGCTAAAGGAACGTCGCTTTTTAGTTGCCGCTTCACTGCATCGGTAAGTATACCTCGCGTTGTTTCGGCGGCTTCCTCGGCGGTGCCGCTCCATTTTTCTGCTTTAAGTGTCCAATAAGGTTTTAGATTAAAGCCACCTTTATCTATATAACCGCAGGTTGCAGGAAGCACCTCCTTTATCCCTATCAGGACACCACTACCGTTAATTGTTACTGGAGAGAGAAATAATAACTGCCAAAGCCCCTCGCGGTCTATCGCCGTTTTCCACCCAGGATGTGCGAGTATACCCTTTATTTCGGACGAAAAAAGCCAAGTTGAGCCATGCTGAGCATAGAAAAAAGGCTTTACTCCAAGGCGGTCACGCGCTACAAAGACCTTTTTTTCTTTTTCATCCACAATGCAGAACGCAAATATTCCGTTTAACATCTCGGGGCATTTTTCTTTAAAGATTATATAAGTATATAGCACAGTTTCAGTATCACAGTTAGTTTTAAAGTTTACTCCATATCCCTTAAGGACTTTTCGCAGATCATCGCTGTTATATATTTCTCCATTGTAGATTATGGTATAATTATTACCATTAAACGATACCGTCATAGGCTGACGTCCGTTTTCAATATCCATAACTGAGAGCCTGTTATGGTGAAAAACGGAGAAATTTGTGCTGAAGACACCATTTTGGCCAGAACCCCTGCGGTACATCGTCTCTCCCATTTTTGAAACAGTTTCAAGTGAGAGATTTTCTTTATTTTCAAAATCTATCATTCCGCATATTGAACTCATAATAATAACCTCCAAAAGACTTATTAATATTATATATGTCAAAATTGCGAAAAATACGTGATCAATAATATGTTAACAGTATATTTCTAAGGATATTATGCAATCCGATACAAAGCAAAAGGACCGTCCGAGACGGTCCTTTTCTTGTATTTATACTACCTTATAGCCTGCTTCCTCTATTGTTTTTACAACTACAAAATCATCCAATGGGAGAGCAATTTCTACTTCAACAATGCCTTTGTCAAGATAAACGCGAGCTTCCTTGACTTCTTCAAGTTTTTCTATAGCGGTCTTGACCCTTGCGGCACAATGCTCACACATCATACCCTCTACATTTAATTTCATAACTTTGTTCATATTACTTTTCTCCTTTGCAGGTTTATTTTTTAGTTTCGCAAAATTAAGTCGCAAGGCATTTGTAACAACACATATGCTCGAAAGACTCATTGCGGCGGCACCAAACATCGGATTCATTTCCCATCCGAGTAGCGGAATGAACAGACCTGCGGCTAGAGGTATACCTATCATATTGTAGAAGAAAGCCCAAAACAGATTTTGTCTGATATTTCTGAGGGTTGCACGGCTGAGCTTTATAGCTGACGCAACATCTGAGAGTCGGCTGTTGACTAAAACTACATCGGCTGCATCTATGGCAATATCGGTTCCTGCACCTATCGCTATACCCGTATCTGCCGAAGTCAGCGCAGGCGCATCGTTGATACCGTCGCCTACCATAATGATCTTGCCTGATTCTTGAAGTTCTCTTATCGCCTGTTCTTTAGCGTCGGGAAGAACACCTGCGATAACCTCATCAACGCCCACTGTTTTGCCTATCGAGCTTGCTGTTTTTTGGTTATCACCAGTAAGCATAACCACACGAAGTCCCATCTGCTGCAGCTGTCTGATCGCAGAAGCAGAATCTGCCTTTACTGTGTCCGAAACAGCTATAATTCCCAGAAACTTTTTATCCCTAGCAAAAAAGAGCGGTGTTTTACCCTCATCTGACAGCAGATCGGCTGTTTTCAGTGGCTCGTCACCTATCTCAACAAGCGAAGCTACATACTTACGGCTGCCGCCGACGATCTTCGCTTTATCAATGTATCCTTCAACACCGCTGCCTGACAGAGCTTTGAATTCCGTAACGCTTAAAGCACATATACCGTCAGCTTCAGCCTTTACAACAACTGCCTTTGCAAGCGGATGCTCACTCATTTTCTCGAGCGAATAGGCTAAAGCCAAAAGCGTTTCTTGATCAATGTCATCAGCAGTAACAATGTCTGTGACCTTTGGCTCGCCCTCGGTTATCGTTCCTGTTTTATCAAGCACGACTATATCAGATTTTCCCGCGTTTTCAAGAGAAGCTGCAGTTTTAAACAAAATACCGCGCTTTGCTCCAACACCGTTTCCTACCATAATTGCAACAGGAGTAGCAAGTCCGAGCGCACAGGGACAGCTGATGACAAGCACAGAAATTCCCCTGGTTACTGCAAAGCCAATATCTTGTCCGACAAGCAACCATACCGCTGTGGTAACCAAAGCAATAACGATAACTATCGGTACAAAGACACCCGATACCTTATCAGCAATTTTTGCAATCGGAGCCTTTGATGCAGAGGCGTCGCTTACAAGCTTTATTATCTGTGAGATGGTCGTATCCTCTCCAACTCTCACCGCCTCACAGCGAAGATAACCAGACTGGTTGGCGGTAGCTGCCGAAACAGTATCTCCGACTGTTTTATCAATAGGAATACTTTCGCCTGTAAGCGAAGCCTCATTGACCGCAGACTCTCCTTCTACAACTACGCCGTCAACTGGTATACTCTCGCCGGGGCGAACTATGAAGATATCTCCGCGCCGCACATTTTCTACGCTAACTGTAATCTCCTTACCGTCACAAACTACAGTTGCGGTTTTCGGCGCTAAGCGCAACAGACTGTTTATAGCATCCGTAGTCTTTCCTTTTGAGCGTTCCTCCAGCATTTTTCCAACAGTTATCAGTGCCAATATCATAGCCGCTGATTCAAAATAAAGGTCGTGTATGCCGTGTGGATTAGCATTAAGCAGCATTTTGAAGAGTACATAAGTACTGTACCCAAACGCCGCTGAAGAGCCCAGAGCTACAAGTGTATCCATATTTGGAGATTTATTTATAACACCCTTAAAGCCGCTGATAAAAAATTTTTGGTTGATGACCATAACGGCGGCGGAAAGCAATAACTGAATAAGACCGAGTGCTCCAGGATTGCTTTCTAAAACCGACGGCAGCGGAACTCCAAGCATATGTCCCATAGAAAAATACATTAAAGCTATAAGAAATACGAGTGAGAAGATAAGTCTCAAAACTAAGGAGTTGCTTTTTTTCTCTCTCGGGTCAGTTTTTTTTACCACTTGACCACGAAGAGATGCGCCATAGCCTGCCTTTTCGACAGCGGTAATTATATCTTCATCTGAAGCAGGACCGTCAACATTCATACTGTTGGTTAGAAGGTTTACAGAGCAATTATTAACGCCAGCCAAACCGCTTACGGCTTTTTCTACTCTTGCGCTACAGGCGGCACAACTCATTCCTGTTATATCATACTGTCGCAAGCTTCTCACTCCTCAATAATACACTTCTCAAAACCTGAACTATAAAGTATCTCACCGTCAGGTCTGACCCATACGGCTTCCGCGCCGTTTATATCCTCAATAAGCGCTTTTCCTTCTTCATAGCTCATACAGAAGAGCGCGGTCGAAAGGCAGTCCGCCACTCCGCTGTCAGACGTAAGTATCGAAACCGACGCAAATTCATCCTTAGGATAAAGCGTATCGGGATCAATAATATGATGATAGCGTTTGCCGTCAACGGTATAAAATCTTACATAAGATCCGCTTGTGACAAATGCCTTGTTTTCAAGATTGATATTCATTAAATAAGCGTTTTCTGCTGAAGCATCGGGATTTGTGACAGCAGCAGTCCATTTTGAGCCATCAGGCTTATCTCCGATAACTCTGATATTGCCGCCAATATTAAGGGCATATCCGGTAACACCCTTACCTTCAAGATATTTTGCTATCTGCTCGGTCGCATAGCCTTTGGCTACTGCACCAACATCAATAGCTGCCTTACTGTCAGTAATAAATACTGTACTGTTTTGTTTGTCGATAACGACTTTATCAAACCCCGAATGCTCAGACGCCGACCTCAGTGCATCATCAGACGGAAGCGTGGCAGACTCGGGATCGTTATTTCCGTCTTCACGGTATTCGTGCCATATTTTAAGCACGCCGCCCAAGGTTACATCAGTCTTTCCCTTTGTGAGAGCATACATCTCCTTTGCATACTCAATAAGATCGATTATTTTCTTATCGACCTTTACAGGCGCAACGCCTGCCATTTCGTTTACAGTACGAACATTGTTAATTCCGGAGTAGGAATTATAAATATCATAAAGCTCATGATACTCTTTCAAGAGTGCTTCGACCTCAGCTGAGTTTTTATCAAAGTCCAAAACAGCAGCTTCGTAACCCGTTACGGTAGAAATGGTATCAAAATAGTCGATGAACGATTCGGTGAACTTCTGCTTCTCAGGTTTGCACGACGCAACCAAGGACAAAATAACGATAACAACAGATATTACAGATACTATTCTTTTCACCGAATCACCCCCGCAAGAAGATTAAGAGGGCAAATTGCCCTCTTAATCGATAAAGATATTATTTTGCTTTTGCCATAGCAGCAGCTACATTTTCAATGTCACCGCTGATACCGATGGTACAAACCGCAAGCAGATCAGCATCTGTAGTCTTGCCGTTTGCATCAAGCGGAATACCCTTAATTTCATCAGCAGTCTTGCCTACCATCTTGTCGGTAAGTGCTGCCGCCTGCTTATACCACTCAGCGATCGCGTTGCCGTAGGTGACCATATTGTAGTTTTCTTTAAGGCCGCGCTTGGTATTAGAATACTTAGCTTCTGTTACCGCGCCGGTATCGTCAAATGCAAACTCAGGCTGAACAGCGTCAATAACTGCAGCAGCCAGCTTTCCGTCAGCGCCTACAGCAGAAGCCGCAAACTCGACGCAGAACTTTACCTTACCGTTGTTGTCCTCGGAATCGTTAGCCTCATCAACATAGCCGTCTGCGTGAAGACCAAGCTTTACATCAGAGCCTTCAAAGGACTTAGCCTGCTCATCCTTGCAAGCCTTAGCAACAGCCTTTACGAAATCAGAAACTGCGATCGTGCAGCCTGCCGTAAGATCGGCATCTGTAGGCTTTCCGTCCTCGCCCATAGCGATAGCCGAAACCTCGTCAGCGGTCTTTCCTACGCAGTATTTTGCAAATGCGTCTGCCTGAGCATACCATTCTGCCTTTGCATTTCCGTAAGCTACCATATTGTAGTTATCGCCAAGATCATACTTTGAAGTGAAGGTCTTTTCAATAGCACCGTCCTCTAAAAAGCCTTCTTCGGTCTTAACTTCTGGAGCTACACAGTCGATCTTACAAGCTGTGATCTTTCCGTCCTTGTCTAGAATAACTGCTGCTACGGTTGCTTCAAAGGAAGCAGAGCCTGCCTGCTCTTGATCGTAGGCAACTTCAACACCCATGCCGAGCTTATAGGCTGCTGCAGCCGAAGTATCGTCTCCTGAGGATGCAGCGTCCTGCTTTCCGCAGGAAACAAAGGTTGCCAGCACTAAAAGAGCTACAAGCGCGATGGTCAATACTTTTTTCATAATAACACCTCTCTATTAATCTACGGTAACAACTTTTAGTATATTAGTGTTACCCGAGATATTGATCGGAGCTCCACCGAGAACGACGACGGTGTCTCCCCTTTCAATTATATCGATCTGCTTAGCGCAGTCAATAGCGTGAGTAAACAATTTTTCCTCATTATCCTGAGAAAGCGCTAGAACGGGATGAACTCCCCATGAAAGCGACATCTGATGATATGTCTTAAGCTCGGGAGTTGCCGCAACTATGGTCTCTTTCGGTCTGAACTTTGAAAGTCTTCGTGCCGAATAACCCGACTTTGTAACCGTGATGATAGACTTTACCTTAAGGTCGCGTGCGGTAGTACAGGCGGCATCACATATAGCATTTGTTGTATCGTTGACCGACTCGAACATATTATTAGCAAACATATTCATATCAAGAGCATCGCTTTCAGCCTGCTCCAGAATTGTCGCCATAACCTCGATAACTCTCGCAGGGTCTACTCCCATAGCAGTCTCACCCGAAAGCATTACACAGCTTGTTCCGTCAAATACTGCATTCGCAACATCGGTTATCTCAGCTCTTGTTGGATTATATGAGTGGATCATCGATTCAAGCATCTGAGTTGCGGTTATTACTATCTTTCCTGAGCCGTAGCACTTTTTAATAAAGCGCTTCTGCAGACCGGGTAGCTTCTCGTATTCAACCTCAACTCCCATATCGCCTCGCGCTACCATGATACCGTCGGATTCGGCAAGTATGGAATCGAAATTCTCTATTCCGTCGCGATTTTCGATCTTTGCGATTATCTTTATGGAGTGTCCGCCATTATAATTGAGGAACTTACGAAGATCGATTATATCGCTCTTTGTTCTTACAAAGGATGCCGCAATATAGTCGATATCCTGCTCTATGCCGAAAAGGATATCCGACTTATCCTTATCGCTGAGATAAGGCATATCAAGGTGGACACCGGGCACATTGATACCTTTACTGTTTGACAGCGT
>JAZNTG010000080.1:0-2545 GCA_045591645.1 Acutalibacteraceae bacterium
CCTCTTTCCTTGCGGATACGGAGAGAATAGCATATCTCTCACTGAGCAAGGAAGCTCTCAAAAAGCTGGATTTTTCAAAGGTTGAGTTTACTATAGAATGATAAAAACGGTCTCCACACGGAGACCGTTTTTTAATCGCGATTTTTCTATTCGCATTTGTGACAAAATTCGACAGTGGTTTTTGACACTAAAGAGATTAAAGATAGTGAAGCGTAGGGTACGCATTTATGCGTACCGAAACAACAAACTGCTCCGTACGACAAACCTCTCTTCAAAACAATAGCGTCGCCTTACGCCCGAGCCTTCCTTCGAAGGAAGGCTTGGGCTAACCGCAACGCTTTTATTCTGTTTAGCATTATTAGTTCGGTTATTTTATCGTTGTTGAACGCATGAATGCGTTCACTACTGCTGTAGCTACAAAAAGCTTGTTCCGCTTTAGCGGAACATATCGAGTCACGAAGTGACATATCGAATGCGAAGCATATATCGAGTATCGCAGATACATATCGACAAAAGATAGTTAGTTTTCTGTCGATATTGGGCTTACGCCCATCGATATGCGGTTGTCACCGCTCGATATAACCTGACGGTTTCGATATATTTTGCTTTCGCAAAATGAGAAAAGCTTCGCGGTGGTTTTAGTTTCACCATAACAGCAACCTATAGGGACCTCCCACCACCGCAAGCGGTGCCACAAGTGGCCTCTTGTGGTACCCGAAATTGTCTGCTCGTTGTTCACTTCGCACAATTTCGACCACTGCGCCAACTCACACTCCCTGTTTCCGCCACCGGCGGCGGTCGTGTTCCTTGCCCCCTCCTCCAAGCAGGAGGGTGTGGCTTCGCGCTACATCAACTTTATCATAATCTCATTGAACGCATAAATGCGTTCACTACTGCTTCGCAAAAATATAATAAAAGCTTCACAATACATTAACTGTACCGCGAAGCTTTCATTTAATGATTGATAAAATTTACAACATCTGAGCGATGCCCTATTTGCTATTTGCTATCTGCTATTTGCTATCTGCTATTTGCTATCTGCTATTTGCTATCTGCTATTCGCTACTTGCTATTACAATCGTTCGGAAGCGGAGCTTCCCATTTAATTCTGCATTTTGCATTTACTTTATCTCAGCAATGGTCACACCATTCTCTCCCTCTCCGAAGGTTCCGAGACGGAAGGTACGGATTCGGGGATCGGATTTGAGATACTGTGTGATACCTGCGCGCAGGGCACCCGTACCCTTACCATGAATGATTGTACATTCGGTGAGACCGGAGCGAAGGAGATCATCTAAAAATCTATCGAGAACAATTATTGCTTCATCAACCATAAGACCTCTCAGGTCGCAACGGTTATTGATCTGCATGGTAGCTCTCGTATCACCTGTCACACGAGCTGTGCTGATAGGCTTTTTCTTTTCCTCTTTCTTAGGCTTATCAATTAACCTGAGAGTTTCCTCTTTTACTCTCATTTTAAGCATACCTGTGGCAATTTCCACATTACCCTTCTTATCCTTGAGAGCGGTAACATTTGCATTTTTGCCGATAGTCTTACAGTAAACCGTATCCCCTATCTGCAAGGGTCTGGGAAGAGTATAGTCCTCATCGTCATCCATAGAGTCGAATACGGGATTTACGGCATTATTTATAGAATTAAGGTGTGAATTAACAGCGCTCTTAGCTCTTCTGGCAAGATCGGCAGCATCCTTTGTCTGCTTTGCTTCCTTCTTCAGTTTTTCCACTTCATTGAGAAGAGCGTTAGCCTCTCTCCTGGCGTGTTCCACTATTCTGAGGGCTTCACCGCGAGCATTCTCAATCTCTCTGTCTCTTCTGAACTGAGCATCGCTAAGAAGCTTCTCCGCCTTTTCTCTGTCCTGCTTTGCGGATTCGGTAATTACCGCCGCCTTAGAACGCTCGTCCTCCATCTCGAGGCGGCTCTTTTCCAGCATATCCACAACATCCTCAAAACGGACATTTTCAGAGGACACAAGCTCCCCTGCTCTGTCGATTATATCCTTTGATATGCCTAATCTCTCAGATATTGCAAAAGCATTGGAACGTCCCGGAATACCTATAAGAAGTCTATAAGTAGGCTTCAGGCTGTTAACATCAAACTCGCAAGAACCGTTTTCAACTCTCTCTGTACTGAGAGCATACGCTTTAAGCTCTGCATAATGGGTTGTTGCGGCAATCTTCGCGCCCTGAAAATGTAGTCTCTCAAGTATTGCCATAGCAAGAGCCGCACCCTCAACAGGGTCGGTTCCTGAACCAAGCTCATCAAGCAGAACAAGGCTGTTCCAGTCAGCGGAGCTTAAAATCTCAACAACTCTGTTCATGTGCGACGAGAAGGTAGAAAGACTTTCTTCGATAGATTGGTTATCACCGATATCGACGAGGATTTTACCAAAAACAGAAACCTTAGAGCCATCGGCTACCGGTATAAGCAATCCGCACATTGTCATTGCAGTAAGAAGTCCGACAGTTTTCAGAATAACCGTTTTACCACCTGTGTTAGGACCGGTAATAATAAGCGTACTGAAGC